>DASYSV010000323.1:0-4212 GCA_036010185.1 Puia sp. | reverse complement strand
ATGCACGCAGGGATCCCTCAGATAGCCGTCGGATATCCTGCTTACCGGGAAATAAACAATTCCTGCCCCATCGCTGTTCTAATTGACGAGCCCGGCGTCCGGGAAATATCGGAAGCGCTGAACCAGTTGCTGAATAATACGCAGCTATATCAAACGTTATTAACCAACTGCAGACAGGCCCGGCTTCGCTACAACTGGCAGGAAGAAGAACAAAAACTGGTGTTGCTCTATCAACGACTCCTGAATTGACGTGAACGACCATTTACATATCGTGTGCCTGGATGTGCCCTATCCTGTGGATTACGGGGGCGTATTCGACCTCTTTCATAAGATAAGGTTGCTCTCACAGGCGGGCATAAAGATACATCTGCACTGTTTCGAATACGGCCGGGGGCCCCAGCCGGTGCTCGACGAATACTGTGTGGAAGTGCATTACTATGCCCGCCATGAAGGGCATAAAGGCTTCTCACATCGGCTACCCTATATCGTTTGTTCGAGATCGAACCCGCAGCTGCTCGACCGGCTGTTGAAAGACGACTACCCGATCCTTCTGGAAGGCATTCATTGTACCTACCTGCTAAACGACCAGCGATTCGACGGCCGCCGCATCCTCCTTCGTCTTCACAACGTGGAATACCGGTACTACCGCGAGCTCTACCGGTCAGAGCGGTCGCTGCTGAAGAAACTATACTATCTCCACGAGAGCATACTGCTTCGCGCATACGAGCGGCGCATCGCGGGCAAGGTGAAGATCCTCGCCGTTTCAGAAAAGGACAGTGAAGTATACAAACGGGAATTCGGGGCGACCGATATCGAGGTCTTACCAGTCTTCTTACCCTTCGATCAGGTGCAGAGCAAGGAAGGGACGGGTTGTTTCTGTCTTTATCACGGCAATCTGTCCGTGGCGGAAAACGAAAAAGTTGTCACATGGCTGTTGAAGAATGTATTCGGCTCTTTGGAGATCCCCTTCATCATCTCCGGCAAGAACCCTTCGCCACGCCTGACACGCCGCATCTATCAGTACCCGCACACCTGTCTCATCCCCAATCCCACCGAGGGCGAGCTGCAGGACCTTATCTCAAAGGCCCAGGTCAATATCCTGCCATCGTTCAATTGCACGGGAATAAAGCTCAAGCTGCTGAATGCCCTCTTCAACGGCAGACACTGTATCGTCAACCCGGGCGCGGTAGAAGGCTCGGGTCTGCAGACCACCTGTCATATGGCGGATTGTGCGGTAGGGATCCGGGATCTCATCGGACAACTGTCGGGACGGCCCTTTACTTCGGAGGAGATCGCCCAGCGGGGAAAGATCCTCGGAGTGCTGTTCGACCAGGAGCATAATCTTCGGAAACTGATGCAGTGTATCTGGCCTGCCGGTATGGCTGCCGCCGGCGCAGCTGCCGCCACCGGCTAAAAGTAGTCCCCGCCTTCCCTGTCCACTCAGTCTAATCCACAGTGATGCTGGCAATTTCTGCGACCGCTCCCCTTTCGGTCCGCACCATCCTGGCGGGAAATTTATTGATGACCCGGTAGTCGTGTGTAGCCATCATGATCGTCGTGCCGTAATCGCGGGCGATGCGGAACAACAGCTGCATGATCTCATCCGAAGTCTCGGGATCGAGATTGCCCGTAGGCTCGTCGGCCAGGATCAGCTTGGGAGAGTTCAGCAGCGCCCGGGCGATGTCCACCCGTTGCTGCTCGCCACCGCTCATTTCGAAAGGCATTTTAAAACCCTTTGCCTTCAGTCCTACCTTATCCAGGACGTCGGAGACTTTTTCATCCATCAAACGGATGTCCTTCCAGCCCGTGGCCCGTAATACGAATTTCAGGTTATCGTTGACATCACGATCCGTCAGCAGCTGAAAATCCTGGAAGACCACGCCCAGCGTACGGCGGAGATAGGGAACCTTTTTCCAATCCATTTCCCGAAGATCGAAACCCGCTACCTGGCCCTCCCCTTCGCGCAACGGGAGATCGCCGTACAGCGTCTTGAGCAGGCTGGATTTGCCTGTGCCGGTCTTGCCTACCAAATAAACGAACTGGCCTTTGTCGACGGAGAGATTGACGTCCTGGAGAATCAGATTATCGCCCTGAAAGATATTAGCATGTTTTAATTCAACGATGATCTCGGCCATAGGTTCCACTTGTGTTTTTATCCAAACAAAAATAAGGAAAAAAAGGTCTGCTCATCACCCTTTTACCGGGGGCGCCTCTACGGCTTCGAACGGAGAGTCGATACGGTCGGCCTTCAGCATGAGCCGTAATGTACTATCGTTGGCAAAATAGCTCATCGTCCAGTTGAAAAAAACGATCAGCTTGTTGCGCACGTTGAGCAGCAGCATCAGGTGAACGAACATCCAGGTGAACCAGGCCAGACGGCCCTGGAAAGAAAAACCCGGCAGATCGACCACGGCCTTGCGCTTACCTACGGTGGCCATCGTTCCCTTGTTATGGTATTCGAATTCCTCCCGGCTCCGGCCCTTCGCTTCCCGTTTGAAATTCCCGGCCAGATGCCCGGCCTGTGCGATGGCTACATTTGCCAGTTGCGGATGCCCGTTAGGATATTTTGGAGTGGGCATGTAGGCAAGATCCCCGACGGCATAAACTCCTTCGAGCCCCTCCACCTCTCCATAGCGGTTGGTCTTGAGCCTGTTGCCCCGTACCAGGCTTGTTTCCGGCAGGCCATTCAACTTGTTGGCGATGACGCCCGCCGCCCATATCACGTTCCTCGCCGGCAGGATCTCGCCCCCCTTCAGCTTCAGCGTAACCCCGTCATAATCTTCCACGACGGTGCCCGTCCGGACGATGACGCCCAGCTTCTCCAGGTATTCCCGGGACTTCCTTTTGGAGGCATCGCTCATGGAGTTGAGGGTGTTCGGTGAACCTTCCAGCAGGTAGATGGTGAACCGGGAAAAATCCACTTCGGGATAATCCCTGGGAAGGATATATTTCTTCATCTCGGCCATGGCGCCCGCGAGCTCCACCCCGGTAGGCCCCCCGCCGACTATGACGAAGTTCAGCAATGCGTGAAGCTCCGCGGGCCCCGCTTCGATGGTATCTTCAAACGTCTGGAGGATCCTGTTCCGAAGCGCCATGGCGTTGGGCACCGATTTCATCGGGAAAGAATATTTCCTTATACTGGCGTTATTGAAATAATTGGTGGTACATCCCAGCGCCAGGACAAGGTAGTCGTACGAAATGTCCCCGACGCCGGTGTACAGGACCTTTGCGGTCGTGTCGACATGATCCACTTCGGCTATCCGTATCGTTACATTGTTGCTGTGCTGGAATACCTTTCGCAGGGGAAAGGAGATGCTCGATGGTTCCAGCCTGGCGCTCGCCACCTGGTACATGAGGGGTTGGAATTGATGATAATTATGCCTGTCGATCAGATAAACATCGTACGGCGTATTGTTGAGGCTCCTGGCCAAACGCAAACCTGCAAAACCGGCGCCCACTATGACGATACGCTTTCTGCTACTGGGTGTCATAAGCTATTATTTAGACTGCCGTTCCACTACCACTGTCCTTGCATCGAATTCTCCGCAACCAAATTCCACCACAAAGGTACGGGTAATGCGAAATCCACCCAAACACTGCGCGAGGGATACAGGGAACGGGAATATCTTGGTGATCTCTACCCCAGACCGTTATGATGAATGAAATCATTGACCACCTGGAATCTGTTCACCACATGTCCAGGGACCTGAAATTACTCGTTCGCGAGACCGCCCGCCGGAGAGAGGTGCCCAGGAAGACCCGGTTGTTATCACCCGGGGAGACCTGTCAGCATCTTTTCTATATCGAAAAGGGCATGCTCGCCTGTTTCGACCAGGAGGGCGGCAAGAGCTATTGTACCTGGATCATGACGGAAAAGGACATTGCCACTTCCGTGGACAGCTTCAATAACCAGGTCTTCTCGACCGAATGGATCGAGACGGTGGAAGACTGCGTCCTGTGGACCCTCTCCAAACAAGAGCTCGAAATGATATCCGACATGCACCTGGAATTCCGCATCATACGGCAACAGCTAACCGACAAATATCATATCCAGTGCCGTACGCTCGACGCTCAGCGCAAACGGCCGCCGGATCATTTTTACGACTACCTCGTGCAGCAATTCCCGGAGATCGTCCGGCGAACGCCCAACCATATCCTCGCTTCCTATATGGGCGTGGTAGAGTCGACACTTTATAAGATCAAAAAAGAAAG
>DASYSV010000309.1:0-9424 GCA_036010185.1 Puia sp. | reverse complement strand
TTGGCCGAGTAACTCTTGAAATCCCTCAATACTTTCGGCAAATTGCTTTTACCTTCTTCGACGTCGGCGATGATGTACAGCTGGCTGGGCAGGATCGAGTATTCGTATACCCGTAACCGTTTGTTATCGATGCTGTAGTTTAGATTATCCACAAGCAGATCGCAATATTCGTGACGGGTGAAAACATCGATCCCGCCAACTACGGTTAGGGTTACAAAATACAATCCCTGCGGTTGTACCTTGTAAAGGTCGGTCATGCGAAAAGATAGCAAACTTTTGCGAAACCCAATAACTACTTCCTAATTATCAGCCTGTTATAAGGATATTTTTTATTCGGCCGTGGGAAAATCGGGGGCGATTTTCCCACTCGTAGAAAGTTTCCGCGCGGGGGATATTTTCCGCGATCGTCCCGTGTGCCTGACGCATCCTACGACATGTTTTTCGTGATTATCTCATTCTACGATCCGCAATTTCGCGAAGTTGAGCATGATCTTTTTTTCTCCGTTGTACTGGAATTTGACGGTGGCGATGGGATTATGCGCGGAACCCTCCATGCCGATGACCTCGCCGAACCCGAATTTCTGATGCTCGACCTTTTGCCCGACCTGCAAACCGGAAGTATCGCTGGCGACGAAATCCGGCGATGGAGTGTGTTCGATCGTTTTCATGTATGGCTTGGGGGGGACGTAGGAAGGACGGGCATCTTCTTTCTTTGCCGGAGGGGGGCCATATCTTTTCTCGGCCTGTTGGGCAGATGAGCCGAAGCCTCCGCCATGCATCCGGTCGTAAGCGGATCCCGAAGGGCCTCCGCCGAAACCCTGGTTGCGGACTCCTCCGCCGGCAAAGCTGCGATCCATGTATTCGGAAGGTATCTCCTCGATGAAACGGCTGGGCTCGTTCTGCACCAGGTTGCCGAAACGATACCGCGTATTGGCATATGTGATCCAGAGCCTTTGTTTTGCACGCGTGATCACGACATAAAAGAGTCTTCTCTCTTCTTCCAGCTCTTCCCGGGTATTGATCGCCATTGCATTGGGGAAAAGCATTTCTTCCAGGCCCGCCGCGAAGACGCAGGAGAATTCAAGACCCTTCGCCGCATGGATACTCATCATCTTGACCGTATCCGCATTTGGATCCTTCTCGTCCGCGTCAGTCAACAACGTTATCTGCTGCAGATAGTCGCCCAGTCCCTTGGTCTCGGATTCGAGGACGCCGTCGTCATCGGGACGCTCGGTAAATTCCTTGATCGAGTTGAGCAATTCCTGGATATTCTCGTACCGGGCGACCCCTTCCGTGCTCTTATCATTGAACAGCTCTTTGACGAGATTCGTTTGTTTACCCACATGGACGGCCACTTCATACGCATTCTTCGTGGCCAGCATGGATTTGAAGCTGCGGATCATCACTACGAAGTTGTCGACCGCCTCCAGCGTGCCGGCCCTGAGTCCGAATTCGGAAGCCCTTTCGAAAACCTCCCACAGCGAAATATTGTTCTCGTTGGCTGCAAGGACGGCTCTGTCGATAGAGGTCTTGCCGATGCCGCGCGCAGGATAATTTATGATGCGTTTCAACGCCTCCTCATCCCGGGGATTGACGATGATACGCAGATAACCGATGAAATCCTTGATCTCTTTCCGCTGGTAAAAGCTGATGCCTCCGTACATGGTGTACGGGATGCCCATCCGGCGGAGGCTTTCTTCGAATGCACGGCTCTGCGCGTTGGTACGATAGAGGATCGCGAAGTCGCGATTATTGTAATGATTGCGCAGCCGTTGTTCCTGTATGGTGTCGGCTACGAACCGGCCTTCGTCATTATCCGTCATCAGCCGTACCAGCCGGATCTTTTCGCCGGGAGCATTTTCGGTCCACAGGTTTTTGGGGATCTGCCCCTTGTTGTTGCGGATGACCTCGTTGGCTACGTTCAGAATGCTCTGCGTGCTGCGGTAGTTCTGCTCCAGCTTGACCACCTTCACGTCATCATAGTCCTTCTGGAATTGAAGAATGTTCTCGATGGTCGCTCCCCTGAAGCTATAGATGCTCTGCGCGTCGTCGCCGACGACGCAGACGTTCTCATGCGCGGCGCCCAACAATTTAATGATCTCGTACTGCGCGGGGTTCGTATCCTGGTACTCGTCGATAAGGATGTATTTGAACTTGTGCTGGAATTTGTGAAGGCTCTCCGGAAACTTCTTCAGCAATTCGTACATTTTCATCAGGAGATCGTCGAAGTCCATCGCGCCATTCTTCTTACAACGATCCACATAGGCTTTGTAGATCTGCGCGATCGCCGGCCGGTTGGCACGCATATCCTCCTGCTGGATACCATAGTCGTTCGCATATTCTTCGGGACCGGCCAGGCTGTTCTTAGCCGCGGAGATGCGGTTGTAGACCATGTTCGGTTTATAGTGTTTGTCGTCCAGATTTAACTCATTGATCACCGTTTTCAGCACGCTTTTTGCATCGTCGGTGTCATAAATGGTGAAATTGCGATCATATCCATCGAGAAGGTGCGCTTCGCCCCTGAGGATACGTGCAAAAACGCTGTGGAAAGTGCCGATATACAGGCTGCGTGCTTCGTTGTTTCCCAGTATCTTCTCTACCCTTTCTTTCATCTCTTTCGCCGCCTTATTGGTGAAGGTCAGCGCCAAAATATTGAACGCGCTGACGCCCTGGGCCAGCAGATGGGCGATACGTGTCGTCAGGACCTTGGTCTTGCCACTTCCGGCGCCCGCCACGATCATGATCGGACCGTCTTTGTGCAATACCGCTTCTCTCTGCTGCTCGTTCAATTCACTGATATAATCTCGCATGTTGCGAAGTTAGTTAAATCCCTGTAAGTTTGTCCGTAACTATTATCTATGGAACCGAACCGCATCCTTTTCAAAGATTCCCTGTCCTCCGACGATACCATCGCCTTCGTCTTACCTCTATTCAAAAAAGTATTGGCGCTGCACGAAGCCGGGCTGGTGGGGCCTTTTGAAAAACAAGAGGCGATCTTCGTAACAGACGGCGTCGCGGATATCGACGAATCGATGGCGCACGCGCCTTGCAATGCCCCGTATCGCGTTCAGGCGCTGTTCCCGCACGCTGGGCCATTTGAGACGGCCGGACAGTCGGAGCAAGCGTTCTATCTCGCCGGTTACCGGTGTTTCGAGCACGATCTGGGTCACCATGATCCGCAAACCGACATTTTCTGTCTCGGGCTCGTCCTGGCGTCGATAGCCATGGGTCTCGATCTTTATGACCCGAACGACCTCGATTGTTTTATAAAACTGCGGCAGCATCCGACACAGGATGTGCCCCGCATCCACCCTACCCTCGGACGTCTGATCACGGAAATGACGGAACCCGATCGAAGCCGCCGTTCGCAGGATCTCTACGATGCGATCGCCCGGCTGGAACATTACCGGGATTATGATCCTGAAAAACAGGCCGATCTGAGCGCCCTTCCCGGTTGGCTGGACAGGGATCTGAAAGAACGGGATGCGTATATCCTCAACCGGCTGCGCAACCGGCTATTCGACACCAGCCGTCGGAACCGGCTGCTATACTTCAAGCCAAATGCCCGATTCGTCAATCTTACTGTCGGCAGTATACCGCTCGTCCTGCACTATCGCTCCATCCGGCCGGACCTTCTTTTTACCTGGAGTCCCGAGCTGGGGCGACTGATCGTCGGCTGCGACGAGGTCGTGCTCAATAAATACCTGCGTTTCGACGATCATCCTTATCTCCCCGCATCGCTCGATAAGGTAAGAGTAGAAGCCCAGCGGGATATGCAGGAATATGGATTCAGCCAGCTGAAGCTGGTGATCGCCTTTCTCGAATGGCGGAATCTTAAAGATGATCCCCGGGAGAGCATCCGGAGCCCGCTCCTGCTGGTTCCGGTGACGCTTAAAAAGAATCGCAGACCGAGAGAAGATCATTATATCCTAAAGGTGTCGGATAGTATTGCGGAGGTAAATCCGGTTCTCGCCGGTGAGCTCAGGGAATTGCATGGCATCCGGTTACCCGATTTCGTGGACCTGGAAGAAATGAGCCCGGAGGAATTTTACCGGGTTGTCAAATCCCAGATCGAAGAAGCCGGACAGGGTATCGTGCTGCGCTATGTCGGAAAACCACGCATTGCGCTCGTGCAGCAGGAAGCCGCGCAAATAGTCGGAAAATACCGGAATAAGGCTGCCCGTTCGCGACAGACCGATCCGCAAGATCCGGCCCCTCCCCCGGAATCGGGGACGTCCGAGGAAGACACGACGCCGGCCGAACAATACCCCGCGCCGGAGATCGCCGCGCCGGAGATCGCCGGACCAGAGATCGCAGAACCGTCCGCCACCGCCGATGTCGACAGCAACCCTTACGACTGGGACTTCGATGTCTGCAACATGGTCCTGGGCAATTTCCATTACAAAAAGATGTCGCTGGTCAGGGACTACAATCTCGTGATCGACCAGCGTATGCAACACCCTACCTTCGATTCTCTTTTTGGCGACCTGCCCCGGCTTTTTCCCGAACACCCGTTCGACGGCAACCGACCCGATGACTGGTTCCATGTCGTCAGCGCCGACCCGACACAAACCAGGGCCATCCTGCAAAGCAGGGCCGGCTACAGCTATATCATACAGGGTCCGCCCGGTACCGGCAAGAGCCAGACGATCACCAATCTCATCGCCGACTTTACCGCGCGGGGGAAAAGCATCCTTTTCGTCTGTGAGAAAAGGGCCGCACTCGATGTGGTGTATCACCGTCTAAAACAAGTCGGTCTGGAAGAGCTGTGTTGTTATATCCATGACAGCCAGGGCGACAAACGCGAGTTCATCAAAAACCTCAAGACCACCTATGAAGACTTCATCGACCGCAGGATGGACCTGCCCGGTCTGAAGGAACGCCGCGAGTCCCTGCTCCGCCGGATGTCGCGTCATCTCGATCTGATCCGCGAGTTCCATGAGACGGCGCTCGTCAGGGATAAAGACACGGGCATTACCGTTAGATCACTTCTCGAATCCATTATTGCACTGCGGGAAAAGCTGCCTGTCCTCGATCCGGGAGAGGAGGAATTGCTGCCCTCGTATTCAGAGTGGAAGGCGGCGGGCCCCATCCTTCAAATGCTGGATGCCGTCATGGAAGAAACAGGCTCGGGATCGGTTTTTTCAGAACATCCGTTCAGCCGCATACAGGAGGCCATCGTCACGATGTCGGAAAGCCCCTACCGCACACTCGAAAACGCCTTGCAGGAAGCGTTACTATCCATCGCCGAAGTAGAAACGTTGCTCATCCCTTGCGGTCTCGAGCCGCGGCAGTTGAAGGAGCACGATCGGCTGAAGAGCCTGGTGCAATTTGCCGTTCTGCTCTATCCCCTGGCCCGATCAGGAACCATGGCCCTGGCCGACCCCGACAGTGAGGAGTCAAGGCAGCTGGAAAAAGAATTCCTCGTTTACCGCCGGCAGCAGGAAGCCCTCCGGATGGCGTCGGAAAAGAACAGCCACTGGAAACACAAGCTGAACGAGCAGGACCTCGATTCCGCGATAATATTGACCACCCGGCTCGAAGGGACCTTTTTCGGCCGGTTCAACGGTGCGTACAGGAAGCTGAAACGCCGTCTGCGCGAAAGTTATGATCTCTCCGCACATGCCGTTACACCGTCCTGGAGCAGTCTCCTGCACCTACTGAAAACCGAATATGAGGCGGCGGCCGTACTCGAACAGACCCGGCAACAACTCCGGGAACGCTTCGCCCTGGGACCCAATATCGATACGACCCGTCTCAGCATCGAGATGCTGCAAAACAGGAATGGACATCCGGAATTGGCCTGGCTGCTGCATCACCCCCGGGGAGAGATCGTCGTTACCGCATTGGCGGCAGTACACCAGCCGCTGCTCCGGTTGGAGAGTGCGGTCAACCGTTGCCTTCAGGATCCGCCCGCGGGCCCGCTTTCCATGATCAGCGACCAGCTGTTGAACATAAGGCTCAATGCCGATGCACTTCCGGCCTGGCTGCCTGCATTGCGCGGATTTGCGGGTCTGCCCGACAGTGTCAAAACGACCCTTCGACAGCTGCCCTTACGGATCGAACAGGTGGAAGCTGCGGTCGCCAGAAAGACGCTGCAGCACTTGTATCAGACACATCGTGAATATGCAGGGATCGACGGCATCGCATTGGAAAATGCCGTTCAACGTCTGGGCGAAGACTATTCCACGCTACAGGAAGTGAATGCAGAATTGATCCGTGCTTTCGTCCGTCAGCGATTCCTTCAGCAGGTGGAGCTGTCCAACAGGGCTCCTGGCCAGCTAACCGAAGAACAAAAGAAATTCAAGAAAGCATACGCGGAAGGCCGGAAGATCCTCGAGAACGAGTTTGGAAAAAGCATGCGTTTCAAAAGCATACGCGAGCTGTCGGAAAAAGAAAGCGGGCTGGTGCTCAAGGCGCTGAAACCCGTTTGGCTGATGAGCCCTTATAGCGTCAGTGACAGTCTCCCTCTCGACGAGGATCATTTCGATGTGGTGATCTTCGACGAAGCCAGCCAAATCACGCTGGAGGAAGGGGTTCCGGCCCTGTACCGCAGCCAGCAAACCATCATCGTCGGCGATGAGAAACAGATGCCTCCCACCGATTTCTTCGGCACCCGGGCCGACGATCCGGAAGACCTCGACAGGAATATAGAAACCGACGACGAGGGCGAACGGATGACCATCGATGCCGACAGCCTGCTGGCGCAGGGTGCGCGCAAGCTGGAAAGTACTTTACTCAGCTGGCATTACCGCAGTCACTCAGAGACCCTGATCAGCTTCAGCAATCATGCGTTCTATGAAGGCGGGCTTCTCACCATTCCTGATAAGGCCATCCATCATCGTGCGAAGGAACCGATCGCGGTTGCCGGTCCGCAGGATGCCGGTTTCGGTGTAGATTCGTTGTTCGACAGAAGCATCAGCTTCCACCTGCAAACAGGCAGCGTCTATGAAAAACGGACCAACCCCGGGGAAGCAGCGTATATCGCCCATCTTATAAGGGAGCTCCTCCGGAGAAGAGTGCCGGAAAGTATCGGTATCGTCGCTTTCAGCCTGGAGCAGGGGCATGCGATCGAAGACGCTCTCGAAAACCTTGCCCGGGAGGATGTAGATTTCGCGCGATTGCTGGAAGAAGCATACAACCGTACCGAAAACGATCAGTTTACCGGCCTGATCGTCAAAAATCTGGAAAATATACAGGGCGATGAACGGGATATTATCATTATCAGCGTTTGCTACGGTGCCGACAGACGTGGCAGGATGGTCATGAACTTTGGGCCCGTGAATAAAAAAGGCGGGGAAAAACGGCTGAATGTCCTTTTCAGCCGCGCGAGAAAACACATGGCAGTGATCAGCAGCATGCGCTTTGAACAGATCACGAATGAATACAATGAAGGAGCCAATTATCTACGGCGATTCCTGCAGTATGCCGAACATGTCAGCGGGGGGCGTATGACCGCGGCCCGGTCCATTTTGGACGGATTGATCGATCATCGGGATCCCGATGGTCACGCGGTGAAGGCTACGCTGGTCCGGCAGCAGCTGAAGGAGCAGCTTCTTGCACATGGTTATGAGGTGGAAGGGCCAATCGGTCAATCCGATTTCAAATGTTCGCTTGCAGTGAAAAAGAAAGGGGAGGACGAGGAATACGCATTGGCTCTTCTTATCGACGATGAAGACCACTATCGCAATGACAACCGGATAGAGCAATACTATTTGCGACCGGCTGCGCTACGAAGCTTCGGATGGAAGGTCCTTCCGGTGTATGCCAAGGATTGGCTGCATCAGCCGCAAAAGGTCATGGAACAGATATTGAAGATCCTGGGGCATCAGTCGACCGAAAAGCCCCGCGGGATGATAGGGGGCATGGGGCCGGCAGGCGCCGGAGGTTCGACCGGTGTCGTGGGGGCGGCCGGGCTCAACCCGGACCTGTCTTTCCACCGTCTCGTCCGGTTGACCGATGACGTCTTCTGGGAAGCGGCTACCGATGGAAACCGTCTCATTCTGAACTGGGGCAGGAACGGCGCCCGTGGACAAACCAATCAAAGGAGCTTTGACGACGAGGGATCCGCACGCCAGGAGCTGGAGCGTCTGGAAAAGGAGCAGAGAAAAAACGGATATCAGGATCCGCGCTGAGCGCCGCCCGTAAAACGGGTATTCTTCACAGCGCCTTTGCTCGTCTTACCTTTCCCGGAGGGGAATCCGGGGATATTGCTTTTGGGAGCAGCCGGCTGTTTTTTGTCCTTCTTATTCTTGTTATTTGGTATGAGTGCCATAGAATATTATTTTTTCCGTTGATCGAAAATACTATTTTCCCGTCAATCTATGAGCAAAGAACTCTATTTCGACATTCATGGTGAAGACAGCGGGGGCAGTCTTTACAGGGTGACGGAGCCCAACGGCGAAATTGCTTTCTTATACAACCACAGCGTCAGCGACCCGGCGACGGGGGAGGTGGAGGTTTTCGATACGTGGTATATCAGCTTCGAAGGGTTTTGGAAGCGACTGACGGAAGATCCCGAATGGTATTATCGTCATCCCTTGTTCGTCCATCCGGATCAACGCGATTTCGTGCGGCAGCGGCTGAAAGACGTGAATTGGGGGATCTATCCGGATAAAAAGTGGCAGGAGAGTCATCAGCGGCAGTGGAAGAAGGTATTGACCGATCCCACTACCTACTACAGACGATGATATCGTCTCGTCAGGCCTCGTAGAACTCCTCCCCGTATACATCGATGAGCGGCTGGCCCATGCGCTGCAAATACTCGTTGCATTGCTGCAGGAGTCGGGGTGAAGCGTTGGAGGAATAATAATCTCCCCGGTACCAATAGCTGAACAGGGGCTTCAGGGGGAGCTGCTCTTCGCGTTGTCCCTGAAGGATCATCCAGTGCAGACGTGCGATCTCGTTGTCCGGAAGATGATTGAAGATCCCGCTGTTGAGCAGTTCCCGGGTCAAATCCACCAAAGCGTTTGCCATATTAGCTGCTGTTTGTTTGTAATTTCCTGCAATTATGTTACCACATTGTAAAGTTTGTGTTATCCTACTGTGATCATGTCTTCAACGCCTTGGCGCCCGCACCGGGTTGGCGCGCCCATTGGGAAAGCTCGGTTTTGTCATCCGCCAGCAATGTCAGCGTCCCGTTATAGAGCCGGAACCTGCCCGTTGCCTGCAGGCTTTTCATGAACCCGGTCTCGTTATATCCCGCGCAGGACATCCTCGTCTGGACGATCCTGGCACTGAAGGACAGACTGCTATCCTTTGTGCTGAAGTAGAAGGTCCCGCGCATGCTGTTGCAACCGGTGTTGCCGGCAAAATGTGATTTGGCGAGGTCCAGGTCCAGCTCTGGAGCCCGGCCGGTAGCCGTATCCGATGGCAGCACGGCCTGAAGATACCATGTCCCGCCAAGAGTAGTCGTGTCCCTGGG
>DASYSV010000283.1:0-3355 GCA_036010185.1 Puia sp. | reverse complement strand
ATTTGAATTCCCGGATGCGTTGAAGGTGTTTCAGCTCGTTGTGATAAACCACCAGGTCGAGGATGGCGGCGGGTTGGAAAAGATTGGCTTTGCCGGGGCCTTTTCGCGAAGAAGTGCGAACCCCATTGATCAGGTATGATTGCGCGCCGAATAGTTCGGTAAAAATGGTGACGATGAGGCTGGTCTCCCCATATTTGACGGTCCGCAGGACAATGCCTTTTGTTTTGTGCAGTTCCATGATGCTCAGGTATGGGACAAAAGTCCCCAAATTGCCGTTTATTTGCAAAGTAAAATTTTTATCATGTGGGAATCAATCGCGCGTCTGGTCCTGAAATATCGATTGCTATGGCTGTTCATTTTACTTGCCGTCACCGGCTTCATGGCCTATCATGCTTCCCGTGTCCAGCTCAGCTATGATTTCAACAGTGCGATCCCGACGGATAATCCCAAATACAAGGCCTACCAGGAATTCAGAAAGCAATTCGGTGAGGACGGCAACCTCCTGTTCATCGGCGTACAGACCGACAAGCTCTTCCAACTTCCGGTTTTTACACAATACATTGCCCTGGATCATGCCTTGGAAAAGGTGTCCGGGGTAGATGACGTATTAGGCGTGGCCACGGCTGTCAACCTGGTCAGGGATACGACCCTGCAAAAGCCGAAGACTGTGCCTATATTCCCCTCGAACCCTGTTTCGCAGACACAGATCGACAGCGGCAAGGCGGTATTGCTGGGATTGCCTTTCTACGAAGGCCTGCTATACAACTCGAAGACGAATACCTGGCTTACGGCCGTACATGTGAACAAGGCCGTCATGAATTCGGCCCGACGGCTCGAAACCGTCGGAGCGATCATCAGCCTGGTAGATAGTTTCGCAGTCAGGACCGGGCTGGATATGCACTACAGCGGTCTGCCGCTCATCCGCACCAAGATGGCTAAGAAAGTTTCCACGGAGACCACGTGGTTCCTGCTCGGATCGGTATGCATCCTGTCGCTGATCCTGCTCCTTTTTTTCCGGAGTGCCGGCGCGATGCTGCTTTCCCTGGCCGTGGTGATCATCGGAGTGATATTCAGCCTCGGCACTATGGATCTGCTCGGGTATAAGATCACGCTGCTGAATGCATTGACCCCGACGCTCGTAGTGGTCATCGGCATTCCCAATTGTATCTATTTCATGAACAAATACCATACGGCCTATCGGGATACGGGTGACAAGCACGAGGCCCTGATCGTGATGATCGGCCGGATGGGGATCGTGACGCTATTCTGTAATCTGACGGCAGCCATCGGTTTCGGCGTCTTTGCCCTGACGAGAAGCACCATACTGAAAGAATTCGGGGTAGTGGCGGGCATCAATATCCTGCTGCTGTTCGTCATCTCTTTTATCCTGATACCCGTGGTCCTCAGTTTTCTGCCGGCGCCCAGGGCCGGTCATATGCGATACCTTCAGAACCGGTATCTTTCGGCTATTCTGAAAAGGCTGGAGATCTGGACCCTCCACCACCAGCGTCCGATCTATCTTCTTACCGTCCTGATCATCGGGATTTCCGTCGCCGGTATGTTCAGACTGCGATCGGAAGGGTTCATCGTGGACGATCTGCCGCAGAAGGACCGGCTGTATACCGACCTGAAATTCTTCGAAACGAATTTCAAAGGGGTGATGCCGCTGGAGATCGTGATCGATACGAAAAGAAAAAAGGGATTACGCGCGAATCTTCTCAAAACCATCGACAGCGTCGAGGCCCTGTCCAAATATATCAGCGCGCAGCCGGAAATGGCCCGGCCGTTATCGTTGGTCGAAGGAGTCAAGTTTTTGAGACAATCATATTACGGCGGGGACAGCAACAGCTACGACGTTCCTAACCCGGCAGATCTGCCTTTTCTTTCTTCTTATATCAGCTCTTCGGGGGATACGGCGGCCCGGCAGGCCAGGAAGAACCAGCTGAGCCAATTGGTGAAAAGCTTTGTGGATACTAATCAGCAAAAGCTGCGGATCAGCATCAATATGGCGGACATCGGCAGTCAACGTCTCCCGCTGGTGCTGGACGATCTCAAAAAGAAAACGGCCGAGCTCTTCGATTCTTCGAAATACCGGGTGGAATTCACCGGCACCACCGTGACCTACCTGGAAGGAAGCAGCTTTATCATCAAGGGATTAAAGGATAGTATCGAATGGGCCTTCGTACTGATCGCCGTCTGTATGCTGGTACTCTTCCGGAATTTTCGGATATTGATCTGCTCGCTGGTACCCAACGTCATACCCCTGATCATTACGGCGGGGATCATGGGTTGGGCCGGAGTCCGTCTAAGACCTTCGACCGTCATTGTGTTCAGCATCGCGCTGGGCATCGCTATCGATATCACGATCCGATTCCTGGTCAATTACAAACAGGAGAAGGGCGCATCGGCGCAGGATGCCGTGATCGATACCATCAATACGACGGGTATCAGTATCCTCTATACCTCGTCGGTGCTGACGGCGGGTTTCGTGATCTTTTGTTTCAGCGATTTCGGGGGAATCCTGGCCTTGGGATGGCTGACGTCGCTGACACTGGTGATCGCTACGATAACCAATCTCGTATTCCTTCCCGTTTTGTTGCTGGGGTTGACTAGATCTCGACAAGGCCGTTCTTGATGGCAAACATCACCAGACCTACACGGGTGCGGACCTTCAGCTTTTCGAACAATGTGTTGCGGTAATTGTCCACCGTACGCGGGCTGATGAACATCTTTTCGGCGATGTCCTTGTAGGACATTTCGGAGCAAACCAAACGCAGGAATTCCTTTTCCTTGTCATTGAGAACGATGGGATCTTCAGGATTGCCGAGGTCCTTATGCAGACCACTGATGATCTTACCCGAAATGTATTCGGATAGATAGAAATCCTTTTTCATGATGGAATCGAGCGCCAGCTTCAGCTCTTCCGGTTCGATATTCTTGAGAATATAGCCCTTGGCGCCAAGACGGAGCATGCGGATGATCGTATTTTCATCGCTGAACATGGAGAGTGCAAGTACTTTCACCTGCGGATAGTTCTTATGCAGCCAGCGGACCGTTTCATATCCGTCCATATCGGGCATATTCACGTCGAGGATGATGATATCGGGGATGACATGCTGGGTGATCTTATTTTTGATCTCCTTTCCGTTGTCTCCTTCGAACAGGACCGCATAGCTCTCGAAGGAACCGACCAGCTTGGCCAGCGCCTTTCGCAAGAGACTGTGGTCGTCTACGATGCCTACCTGTATTTTCTTTGTTGCTGCTCCCATAAAGTTAATTCTGTTCCCTTTCCAGGGGCAATTCCACCTTGATGGCGGTTCCTTTGCCCGGCTGACTTTTTACAGTGATCTGAGCG
>DASYSV010000277.1:0-3995 GCA_036010185.1 Puia sp. | reverse complement strand
GCCTTTCAGCGAAGCGAGTATCCTTCCGGGCGTTTTGTCGATGCGGAAATTGATCTTGATATTCGGCCGCTCGATCTCGACGTCTTCGATGCGTTCGATCTTTTCGAGTCTTTTCATCGCGCTTTGAGCCGCCGCCGCCTTGGTGGCTTTCGCACGGAATCTTTCAATGAAGCGCTCCTGCTGCCGGATATATTCCTGTTGGTTCTCGTAGGCACGTTGCTGGAGTTCGACGCGCATGGCCTTCTCGGTCTCGTAGAAATTGTAGTTGCCATTATAGATGTGCAGCTCCTTCTGATAGAGCTCGACGATCTTCGTCACCATACGGTTCAGGAAATATTTGTCATGGCTCACGATGATGACGGAGCCCTGGTAATGCTGGAGATATTTCTCGAGCCATTCGATCGAAGGCAGGTCCATATGGTTGGTAGGCTCGTCCAGCAGCAGCAGATCGGGTTGCTGCAGGATCATCTTGGCCAGCAGTACGCGCATGCGCCAGCCGCCGCTGAATTCCCTGAACGGTCTTTGCAGATCGGAGTTGGCAAATCCGAGACCCTGGAGTATCTCTTCGGTCCTGTGGTGGATGTTATAGCCGTCCAGCGTGTCCATTTCGTGGAGGGCGTCGGTATAGCGGATCAGCAGATCGTTATTCTCGTGATCTTTTTCCAGCTGTTTGCCGAGCTCTTCGATCTCCTTTTCCACCTGCAGCACCCGTTCGAAGGCCGTCATGGCCACCTGCAGGATCGATCCGTTGGTATCGAAGCTGAGGAGGTCCTGGTGGAGATAGCCGATGGTCGTACTGCGGCTGCGCTCCACGGTTCCTTCGGAAGGCGTGTATTCGCCGGCGAACAGTTTCAGCAAAGTGGATTTTCCTGTCCCGTTGTAGCCTATGAGGCCGATGCGTTCATTGGGTTGGATATGCCAGGTGGCGTTCTTTACGATGACCCGGGCCCCGAATTCGAATGTGACGTTCTGCAGTCCTGCTAACATGGGTGCAAAATTAATCTTCCGATGGCATTTGCCCAAACGGGAGAGAGGGTGATCGTCCGTCAACGGAGAATTACATTTTTGCGGTAATCCGGAGGCGACATGGTATCTTCGCGAAAATCCGTTTAAATGAAGAAATTCATTTTGTTGGTCGTCGTATTCCTTGCGGCAGGATTTCTTGCCTGGAAGTTGTTGCGGGACAAGCCGGTGCAGGCAGCCCCGCCCAAAGATGAGGCCCTCCGCATATCGAAGAACCCCGAGCCGTTCAATACCGCTTTCGACTCCCTGTTATCGCAATATTTCTCGGTCCGCGACGCGCTGGTGAACTGGGATACTCTGAAGGCCGATCAGGCCGCATATACGCTGGCGGCAAAAGCCGAAGGTCTGCCGATCCGGCTGATCAGGGCGGATACCGGCATCATACTCACGGCGCAAAGCATAGCCGCGGAATTGAGCGGGAATGCGAAGGGCTTTTCTGAAAAGCCGGGCATAGAAAGCCGCCGGCAGGTCTTCAATACCCTGTCCGACAACCTGTACAATCTGGTGAGGGCGGTCCGTTTCGACAAAGAGATCATCTATAATATACGTTGTCCCATGGCCTTCAAGGACTCCATCGAAGGTTTCTGGCTGAGTAACAATTCCCACATTATCAATCCTTACCTGGGGAATAAGCATCCGCTTTACAAGAATAAGATGATCGGCTGCGGGGAGGTCGTGGACTCGTTCGACCTGGTCGGGAAAAATTGATCCCCGGCGGGCACACGCGGTGGCGGCATCAGGGTCTGAAAACGAATTTCACCGCCGCGCTATTCTGCAGCGTAGAGGACATGAATACCTCGAATTTCTGATCTCCCGCGGTCACCATCATCAGCGCGGTATTCGGGGGGATATCGCCGAGATTGTCGGCATACATCACCAGTTCGTATTCGGTGCCCGGAAGGGCATTGAAATGGATCGTCAAAGGCCGGTCGGTCAGCATTTGCCGGTAGAGCAGGAGCTTTCCATTGATGAGCACGGTCACGGTATCGTGGTCGATCTCGGCATTGTCATAGAGCTCGATCTTTATCTGCGGGACCTTGACCGTTACGGTCTTCACCACCTCTTTTTTGCGGGCCTGGAGATGCAGCGTCGCCTGCAGACCGGCCAGGGTATCGTTCTGATCGATATCGACGGGGAAATCCGAAACGATCGCTTTTTTCAGATGGATCTTGCCGGGGGGGCAGGTGAGTCTTTTTTCCGAATAAAGACCTTTCCAGTCTCCCGTCAGCTCTTCGGAGTCGCCATTTCGGGAATAGTTGAGATCATAAGTCTTGATACAGGGTAGACAATCCTCCGGGATCATGGTCTGCAGGACCTGGTTCTCGATGAGCACCAGCCGGTGCGTTTGCGCGTTATAGCGGCCGGTGAAGCTCATCTTAACAAAATGGTTCCGGTCGTAATAGTCATAGGCCCTGCCCGTGACACGATCGGCGTTGAAATTGATCTGCAGTTCCAGGTAATAGCTGGGATAGCATCCGCCCGGACCCTGGGTCAGCGTCCCTTTCCAAATACCGTTGAGGTCTTCGGCCTGCACGCAGAGGGTCGCCTGCATAAGGAAGGACGATAACGACAACAGGATAAAAAGGCGCAGGCGCTTCATACCAGGGTCATTTGGCGTATTGAAATTTTATTACTGCGTTCTTTTGCTCTGTAGTGGTGATCCTGACCTCGTATTCCTTATCGCCGGCTTTTACGATCATGAGGGACGTGTTCGGAGGTATTTCGCCTTCGTTCTCGGCTACCATCACTATTTCATGATAATCGTTCGACTCGTCCAGATGCAGGGTGACGATCAGCGGCCTGTCGGTCAGCATCGCGTGGTTGATGACTTGTCTGTTATCCAGATAGACCGATACCGTATCGTGATCGATGGCGCCATCGTCATAGATGTTCAGAGTGACCTCATGGGTATGGATGACCAGCGTTTTGACGACATCGTTCTCCCTTTCTTTTAACACGGGGGGCACGATCGTCGGGAATTTCCTGCCGATGCCGGTGCTGCTGTCGCCGGTCCGTACGGATTCCTTCGGAACATTGATCCTGGCCATGGGCGCCGTGCGGAGAGGCGGTTCGGGAGGTTGGTTTTTCGGGATGGTCCGCGGCTGTGTTTTGGCGGTAGACGGTTTATTAGTGGGAGTGGTCCTTCGTCCGGTGGGTGGAGCAATGACCGGGTGCTTCGCGGGCGGGCGGGTAGCGGGCTTCAGCATGGCCAGCTTTTTCGCTTCCCTGGCGGAGTCCACGGCCATCTCCTGTTCCCGCCGCAACACCATGGGCTCGGTATAGAAATCGGATGTGGGCACTTTTCGAAGAAAGACCGTGCCCCTGCCGCAGTTTCCGGAGTCGCGCGTATCCATGCTCACATAGGTACCTTCCATGAACTCTTCGTCGCCGGATTTTGTATATTGGAGGAAGCAGGTCATGATACAGACGTCCCCGAAACTGTTGCGGACCTCGAGGAGCTTGCCTTCCTGCAGCAATACCTTCTGGGTATGCGGGTTGATGGTGCCGGATGCAGTGGCTTTGCCGTAAAAGAAAGAAGAAAGGTAGGAATAGGTGACTCCTTCGAAGGTCTTGCCATCCTGGGCGATCTGGACTTCGAATTTATAACGCTCATCCAATCCAGAAGATCGGGCAGAAATGTTGGACGAACGGAAATGTCCCTGCCAGACGCCGGTGATGTTCTGTGCCCGCACCAGGACGGGCATCGTTAACCAAACGATCCAAAAAAGTCGCCGCATACACATGATTTCCTCTTCAGCAAATTAGATAAATAATCCTTTGCATCCTCTACCATTGGTAAAATTCATAAATTTGCGTCCTTATGATCAAGATCACGTTTCCGGATGGAGCAGTCAGAGAATATGCGAGCGGGACCACTGCAATGGAGATCGCCCGGTCCATCAGCGAAGGATTGGCGAAAAAAGTATTGGCAGCGAATGTGAACGGGCAGGTTTGGGATGCCACGCGTCCGA
>DASYSV010000236.1:0-7088 GCA_036010185.1 Puia sp. | reverse complement strand
CCGCACCAGCGCCGCTTATCCACTTATCCACATTATTTATTGTACCTTCGGGAAAACTCGCTATGAAATACCTGAAGGACATCCCGGTAAAAGAATTGCGGCCCGGTTTTTTCGGGAAGATGGTCCACGGCGACAAAAGCTCCCTCATATTTTGGGATATCAAAAAAGGCAGCGCCCTTCCGGAACACCATCACGTCCACGAACAGATCACTTTTATCGCCGAAGGCCAGCTGGAAATGGTCATCGGAGGAGAAAAATACCTGCTCACCAAAGGCTCCGTCTACGTTATCCCGTCCAATGTCCCCCATTCGGCATTCGCCGTGACGGATTGCCGGGTCATCGACTCCTTCGCGCCGGCACGGGATGACTATCGGTAAAAACACCACCCTATGGCACACACGCACACACACGATCACTCCCATTCCCACGGTCACTCACACGCCCACGGTGATCACCATCACGCAGTCAACCTGACAAGTGTGAACAGGGCATTCATCTTCGGCATCGTCCTGAATTTTCTTTTCGTCATCATCGAAGTCGTCGTGGGCCTTTCCATCCGCTCGTTATCGCTTTTATCCGACGCCGGTCACAACCTGGCCGACGTGGCCTCTCTCGCCATGGCCCTCATTGCTATCCGTCTGTTAAAAATAAAACCAAACGACAAATTCACCTACGGCTTCAAAAAGACCACGATCCTCGTCGCCCTCCTGAATGCCGCCATCCTCCTCGTCTCCATCGGCGCCATTGGCTATGAAGCGCTCCACCGCCTGATGCACCCCGAACCGCTTCCCGGGAAGACCATATCTATCGTAGCCGCCATCGGCATCGTCATCAATACGCTGACCGCCCTGCTTTTCCTGCGCGATAAGGACAACGATCTCAACATCCGCGGCGCCTTCCTCCACCTGCTGTCCGACGCCATCGTATCGGCAGCGCTCGTCATCGGCGGTATCGCCATCTTTTATACCCATCTGTTCTGGATAGACTCCGTGCTCAGCCTGCTCGTCGCGATCGTCATCCTGATCAGCACCTGGCAGCTGCTTCGGGATAGCCTGCGCCTTTCCCTGGATGCCGTCCCCGCCGGCATCGAGATAAAAAAGGTCAAAGAGGTCGTTAGCAAGATTGGCGGCGTACGCGGCTTCCACCATATCCATATCTGGGCCATCAGCACCACGGAAAATGCCCTCACCGCCCACCTCGTCGTCGAGCCCAGCTCCAATATGGAATTCATCGAAAAGCTGAAACACACGATCAAACACGAGCTGCTGCATCAGAATATACAGCACGCCACCCTCGAGGTCGAAACCGAAGACGCACCCTGCGACGAGCCGGATTGCTGAGCGCCGCCGACCCCGCTCCGCCCATGATTGAAAAAGACATTATGCCTGCGAGCTAATTGATGAACGACCAGAATATCCCGAACCGGAAAACGAAACCCGGCTCCGGATAATACGGCGCCACGAAATTGTTATTATAAAACCCGAATCCCGCCGGATGAAACGCCATCGCGTTGAGATTCTCTCCCTGTACATACGCCGTGAATCCGCGTATCCTCAGGTGCAGATAAAGATTGATATCGGGCAGGTTTTGAGTGATCGTCGTATTGGTGGCCTTCTGCGAAAAGAACTGCCCCGTCACCGGCGAATACCCATCGGCTTTATAAGGACTGATATACCTAATCTCCGCCCCGAAACTAAGGTTCAGATTCTTGAAACCCAAACTTCCGTCATATCCGACCTGGTTGCTCGACACCAACAGGGGAACATGCACCGGCGAAGAACCCGCCACCTGCTGCAGTATCGTGAGCGTCCGCCAATGCCAGTGCCGGTAGATCGTAAACTGTTTCCGCAACGACACCTGCAACAGGTTGAACAGCGATGAGGCCTGCGCCTCTTTATAATAATCCGCTACATATGTATAGTTGCTCAGCAGGTAAAGCGACGCAGAAAGATTGAATTGATGCTTCGGCTGGTCGATCGAGGCAAAAAGATGGGTCGTGTTCTCCTTGAGGAAATTCCGGCGCTGCGCCGCGGTGTCCAGGTTGAAACTGCTCGCCCTGTCGAAAATAAATCCGGGTGTCCGGTTCGTATTCTCGAAACCGGCTTCGAAATAACCCAGGTTCCGGCTGATCAACCTTCTCAGCGCGATATAGGCATTGTAATCCCCGACGTCCAGGCCGTTCAGATACAACCTTCCATAGGCTTCGATATCCCATTTCTGATTGCGGGTCTTATTACGGTATTCGGCATGCCCGAAGACGTTCTGATCGTGGACCTTGTGCGCCGTCAGCAGGTTGCCGGTCACGAGCGCCGACGTATCGAACCGGCCACTCAGCACTTCCAGCGTAGCCCCCAGCTTGAAGAACTGCTGCGGATTCTTCGCATCGGGGAATTGATACAGGCTCATATCGCTCGACAACACATGCCAGTTGTCCTGCCGCGTGACCGTATCGGTCGGCTGGATATACCCAAGACCGAGATGATGCGTGTAATAACCGGTATCCAGATTATAGCTCCCCGGATAATAATAATCGATGAACTTATAGTTGTACGTGGTAAACGCTTCCGTATTCTCGATCCGAAGCCGGGGATAGAACAGCGGGATCACGGATGAGTCCGTCACGATCGAATCTTTCTGACCCAGGTCGTATTGCTGACGCATAAGATAGGTCGAGGTCGAGTATTTCGTGCCGGTAGTGACCGTGGAAATGAACGGGTTGCTATAGATGGCCGCCAGGTTGGGACCGATCTGTACGGGTATCGTTGCCTGCGTGCTGTACTTGGTCGAATCCAGTGCCTTCGGGTCCTGTATCCCGCCGTTCTCGGACGCGGTCAGCTTGCTCGACACCAGCACGAAAAAGTTCTGATACCGCTTGTTCCTCGATTGATACCAGGAGCTGAACCGGTAGTTATTGTGATTGGAATTCTGGTTGATAAAGGTACCGGGCGCATTGATCAGCCTGTACTCCAGCCCGAAATTCCAGTTCGGCCTGACATTCTGCGTATGCACGACATCGATATCCTGCTCCGACCGGCTGGCCAGCATATATCCCAATTCCGTATATGGCTTGGTGGTGTTAAAAAACCTCGTCCCCTCGGCGGTAAAGGCATAAAGATCGAAGGCATGCCAACCGGGGTCCCAACCAGAAAGCATCCGCGGTGTAAATACCAGGTTACGGGACGCCGCTCCCATATTGCCCATATTGATCCAGGTAGCGGGGCGAGGTATCTTGTCCCCGAGGTAATAGACGGATGAATCCAGGTGTTGTAGTCTGCTGCTGTCCAGGTACCGGAAGTTGATGGTGATGGTATCCGCTTTCCGATGCACCAGCGAGTCTTTCCCCCCTCCCCCTCCGCCGGCCCCGATATTGCCAAACCGGCCCAACGGATTTTGCGCCAACAGGGCCTCACCGGAGACCAGGGCCACCAGCACCAATATGATTCTACAACGCCTCACTGATGAAATTCAAGTTACTCATTAAGTGGAGAACAAAAAGTTAAAACCCATCGGCCATCATAGCCCTTTGAGCATACCCTTGAACAATGCCGTCAGCTTGGGTTCCGCGGCCGACGCCGCAGCCAGCACTTCTTCATGAGTGATGATATTATCCTCTTCCCTGATACCCAGGTCGGTTATCACGCTGACGGCAAAGACCGACATCCCCAGATGTCTCGCCGCGATCACTTCCTGCACGGTGCTCATCCCTACCGCATCGCCACCGGCGATATGCAATAGCTTGTATTCTGCGCGGGTCTCGAATGTCGGCCCCGTAACTCCCGCATAAATGCCTGCATGGATCGGTATCTTCAGGCCTTCGGCGATGACCAGCGCCTTTTTGATCAGCTCACGGCTATAAGGTTCGCTCATATCCGGGAACCTCGGCCCCAGTCCGTCTTCATTGGCCCCCACCAGCGGGTTAACGGTGAACAGCGAAATATGATCGCTGATGATCATCAGATCGCCGACACGAAAATCACGCCTCATACCCCCCGCGGCATTCGACAGCAGGATGGTCCCGACACCGAGGAATTTCAACACCCTGATCGGGTAGACCACCTGCGCGAGCGTATACCCTTCATAGTAATGGAATCTCCCGGAAAGGACTACCACCGGCGTCCCGTCGATGGAACCGAAGATCAGCTTACCCTGGTGGCCTTCCACCGTCGAGACCGGGAAATGCGGGATCTCGGTATAAGCGATCTCCTTTTCAACCCTGACCTCACGGGAAAGATTGCCCAGGCCGCTGCCCAGGATGATCCCCACCGCCGGCTTTTCCGGACAGATCGTCCGGATATACCTGACCGTTTCTTCTATTTGCTGCAGGATGGTGAGAGACATATCAGCTGACGGCTTTGTTGACCAGTGCCGCCGCTTCGCTCAACAGGATCGCAGACTGAACTTTCAAACCACTTTGGGTGATCAGCTGCTTGGCTTCCTCCGCATTCGTGCCCTGTAACCGGACGATGATCGGTACTTTGATGTCCCCGATAGAGTTGTATGCATCGATAACTCCCTGCGCCACCCGGTCGCAGCGCACTATACCGCCGAAGATGTTAATGAGTATCGCCTTTACTTTGGGATCTTTCAGGATGATACGGAACCCGGCCTCTACCGTCGTTGCATTGGCGGTACCGCCGACATCCAGGAAATTGGCAGGCTCACCGCCGCTCAGTTTGATCATATCCATGGTGGCCATGGCCAGACCCGCGCCATTGACCATGCATCCTACATTCCCATCCAATTTGACGAAGTTCAGATTGTATTTGCCAGCCTCGACTTCCGTAGGGTCCTCCTCGCTGATATCGCGCAGGGCCTCCAGTTCGGGATGACGCATCAGCGCGTTATCATCCAAATTCATCTTGCAGTCGACGGCAATGATCTTTTCATCACTGGTCTTGAACAGCGGATTGATCTCGAGCATCGAACAGTCCAGCCCCACATAGGCATTGTAGAGATTGGTGACGAACCGGACGCAATTCTTGAATGCCTCGCCGCTAAGTCCCAGGTTGAATGCGATCTTGCGCGCCTGGAAGGGCTGAAGACCGCCGCCGGGATGAACCCATTCCTTGAAGATCCTCTCCGGCGTCTTATGCGCAACTTCCTCGATATCGACACCACCTTCGGTGCTGTACATGACCACATTCTGCCCCTTTGCCCTGTCCAGCAGGACCGACAGATAAAATTCCTTGACGGGATTGGCGCCGGGATAATAGACATCCTGCGCAATCAACACCTTGTTCACTTTCTTGCCCGCGGGCCCGGTCTGAATGGTCACCAGGGTGCCCCCCAGGATCCGCGATGCGATCTGCTGTATTTCCTCGGCGCTCTTTCCTACCGCTACACCCTTCTGCTCCGTCCCCTGTATCTTCCCTTTTCCCCTTCCTCCTGCATGGATCTGCGCCTTTACCACCGCGAAGTTATTTCCATATTGGACCTTGAGATGCTTGTATGCTTCTTCGGCGGCTCCCGCATTATCGACCGGAATGCCTTCCTGGACGGGAACCGAATATTTCTTCAGTAGTTCTTTGGCCTGATATTCATGCAGATTCATGAGCGGAAAAATTTTATGTGCGGAAAATACGCTTTCAACGAAATTAGCGCATTTTCCGCAAAGCGCTAATGTCTGCCCTTCGGGCAAGGAAGTGCGAAAATAGGAAAAAATCTATATCGATTCGCGTTTGACCAGATCGGCCTCCAATGTGACGGGCGCGTTCGGCAACGCGGTCTCCTCTCCCGAATGACGCAAACGCTCCATCAGTGCGGATACCGCCTTCTGCCCGATGGCTTCGATAGGCTGACGGATCACCGATATGCTGGGAGTATATAGCCGGAAAATATCGTTGTCGTCGAAGCAAAGTACCGCTAGCTGCCCGGGCACTTTGATCTGCAATTTCTTGATGGCCTCGATACCCAGCACGCCGAGATAGTTGGTCAAAAAGAAAACGGCATCGAAGGACTTTCCCGCCCCCGACAAAAGACTGGTCACCTCATTCAACGCGGCCTGGTGATCGCTGTTGTATGGAACTATCTGGACAAGACTGTCCTGTAGTGGGATGCTATGACGGCTCAGCACGTCGCAATACGCGCGTAGACGATCCTTCATATGCGCCATCTCGGTTTCGATCGTCACCAGCGCTATCCGCGAATAGCCCTTATCCATCAGGTATTCCATGCCACGCGCGACGCCCTCATAGTTGTCGACTAGCACGGCAGGGATCTCGGTATGCGCCGGAAAATATCGGTCGATGAGCACGACAGGCTTGTTCTCGGCCTGCAACCGGCGGATGTCTTCCGCGAGGTTCAGCGTAGGTGTGATGATATAGCCGTCGACCTGTCGTTGCGACAGCATATTGATAAGATCGCGCGCCTTCTCCTCGTCGTTATCCGTGCTGCAATAAACTACCTTGTAGTCGTAACGTTTGGCTTCATCTTCGATGGATTTGGCCAGCGTGGCGAAAAAAGCGTTGGAAATATTTTCCACGATCAGACCGATCGTCTTGGTCTTGCCTGTCCGCAATCCCCGCGCCAGTTGGTTCGGACGATAACCCATCTCGCGGGCGACGTTCTCGACTTTTTCTATCACTTCGCGGCTTATGCGCATTTTCACTGCTTTGTCGTTCATCACGAAACTAACCGTGGAGACCGATACTCCTGCCTTGCGGGCGATATCGCTGATAGAGACTTTCTTCATGTAATATCGGAATTGGATGTAAAGTTAATCAAAAGTACTAAATCGTTTTAGCCCATCTTTCTTATTTCTTTTGCTTATTATTATATTACCAAAGGCTCTGTTTTATGAGAAAGCTACTGCCCTTCGCGCTGGTACTTTGCTCAGGGTTGCCCCTTTTCGCCATCGCCGCCCCCCGCTCCGATACCACTATATATATCCAAAAGGACACCCCCCTCAGCCGCTATCCGTCCATACGTCTCGAATGGCAGCTATTGATCAATGGCGCCACCACGCAAAAAGGAGTTATCCCCATATTGCCTCTCTCCTCCAAACACCCCACCCCGGCGTCCATCCCGGCTAAATACCCCACCGGCAACGCAGAAGTCTTCCTCCGCCTTGTATACCGACCGGCCGCTTC
>DASYSV010000255.1:0-3492 GCA_036010185.1 Puia sp. | reverse complement strand
CTACCGGGGGAATCATCTACGGTATGGAAGGCGTTAAGGCGGCGATGCATTTCGGCAGGGGCCGCGTCGTATTGAGGGCCAAGCTGCAGGTGGACACCAAGGCCAGTGGCAGGGAACAGATCGTCATTACCGAAGTGCCTTACCAGGTGAACCGTGACACGCTTTGCGACCGGATCGGACAACTGGTCAACGAAAAGATCATCGAGGGCATCGCCCATATCAATAACGAATCGAACAAACGCGAGGGCACACGTATCGTCATCGATCTCAAGCGTGACGCGGTAGCCAACGTCGTGATCAACCAGCTGTATAAACACAGCGAGCTTCAGACGTCTTACGGTATCAACAACGTCGCGCTGGTCAAGGGCCGGCCGAGGACCCTCAACATCCGGGAGATGATCTCGGAGTTCGTGGAGTTTCGGATGGACGTGGTAACCCGCAGGACGCGGTTCGAGCTGAAAGAAGCCGAGAAAAAAGCGCATATCCTGCAAGGCTATCTGATCGCGCTGGATCATCTCGACGAGGTGATCGCCCTTATCCGTGCATCGGCTTCACCCGAGACCGCAAAGGAGAGCCTGATCAACGCCGGCTGGGGACTCGATGAGATCCAGGCCAAGGCCATCCTCGAACTGAGGCTGCAGCGGCTTACGGGCATGGAAAGAGAAAAGATCCGCGCCGAATACGACGAGCTCTTGCAACTGATCGCCCGGCTGCAGGATCTGCTGGCCGACGAAGGCAAGCGTTATGAGGTGATCCGCAAAGAGCTGGAGGAAGTCAGGGAAAAATTCGGGGACAAGCGGAAGACCGAGATCACCTACCTGGACAACGAGGTCAGCATCAAGGACCTCATCCGGGAAGAGGACGTGGTCATTACGATCTCCCATTTGGGTTATATCAAACGGACCTCCGCGACGGAATACCGGCAGCAGCGTCGGGGCGGTCGCGGGGCGATGGGTGGCAGGACCCGGGAGGAAGACTTTATCGAACATCTGTTCGTGGCCTCCACACACCACACCATGCTTTTCTTCACCGTAAAGGGCCGTTGTTACTGGCTCAATGTCTATGAGATCCCCGATGGCGAAAAGAACAGCAAGGGCCGGGCGGTCCAAAACCTCATCCAGCTGCCTCCCGACGATAAGGTCAGGGCGGTGGTCGACGTTAGGGATCTCAAAGATGAAGCGTTCGTCAACACGCATCACATCCTGCTCTGTACCAAACAGGGCGTCATCAAAAAGACCTCGCTGGAGGAATTCAGCCGCCCGCGGCAGACCGGGGTCAACGCCATCACCATCGTAGAAGGAGACATGCTGCTGGAAGCCAGGTTGACGGATGGTCAATGCGAGGTTATGATGGCCGTGAAAAGCGGCCGCGCCATCCGGTTTGAGGAAGAAAAGGTCCGTCCGACCGGCAGGGGCGCGATTGGCGTAGCCGGCATCGAGGTGGACGACAGGGGAGACGAGGTCATTGGCATGATCTGTGTCAATAGACAGGATAAGACAAGGACTGTATTGGTGGTCAGTGAGAAGGGCTATGGCAAGCGGACCCATATCGATGAGTACCGTATCACCAACCGGGGAGGCAAAGGGGTAAAAACTATCAGCGTTACAGAGAAAACCGGTAAATTAGTGGGGATTCTGGATACCCTCGAATCTGAAGACCTTATGATCACTTGTAAGAGCGGTGTGACGATTCGTATGCCGGTGGCCGGTATCAGTGAACAGGGCAGGGCCACCCAGGGTGTCAAGCTCATCCGCCTGGATGAGAACGACGAGATCGCCGCTATTACCAAACTGGATAAGCTGGAGGAAGAGGGGAACGGACATGCAGCGCCGCCTCCTGAAGGGAATAAGGAGAATGTAGAGAGCCCCGGTGAGGTTACGGGTGAGAACAGTGAAGCCCCGGATGGGACTACGGGTGAGACCGGTGACGGTCCGGGTGAGACCCCCGGGGATCTTTGAGACTAAATCGTTTTCAATTAATAAACATTCTAAAAATGAAAGTGACTAAACGGATATTCCTGACTGGAATCCTTGCCACTACTGGTATGGGCCTTTTCGCGCAGAACGTCGATAAGGCCAACGATCTGTTGAAGGCCGGTAAGATCACCGACGCGAAAGCGCAAATCGACGCGGCTCTGGCCAATCCGAAAAATCAGAAGAATGCCACTGCCTGGTATTACGAGTTGAAGATCTACAACGCCATTGCGGCCAACGATCAACTGCGTGCCCAATATCCCGGCGCGCGGGATACTGCATTTTTGGCGCTCAAGACTTATGTCGACCTGGATGAGAAAGATAAGAAGCTGTTGTTACTGCAGGTGGACGGCTATAAGCCCATCAACGAGATCTACCAGGGTTATTTCCAGGTGGGTGCCACCGATTACAATGGGGGGAAATATGAGGACGCCCTGCAGAATTTCAGGGGCGCCATCGCCGCCAGCAGCTATATGACGTCGAAAGGATGGACCAAACTTCCCATCGACACGACTTCCACGCTGTATGCCGGCATCTCCGCCGAAAAGGCGGGTAAGAAGGATACCGCCGCGATCTATTACGGAAAGCTGGCCGACGCCAAGATATCGGCGATCAACGGGACCAACATGATCGACATCTACAAATGGCTGGTCGATTACTACAATACGAAGAAGGACGCGGCCAATACCGAGAAATATCTGACGCTTGCCGAGACGGAATTTCCCGACGACCTGTTCTGGCCGAGTACCCGGTTGGACAATCTGCGCGAGAAAGGCAGCAAGGATTCGCTTTGGGCCGAATACGAGCGGATCATCGCGCATTTCCCGAAGAACCATCTGTTCTATTTCAACTATGGGTTAGAGCTTTACCAGTATGCCAACGATACCAGTTCGGGTCATCGTCCCGACAATTATGACGCCCTGATCGCCAAAGCGCAGGAGAATTTGAAGAAATGTCTCGAGCTGCAGCCGGATTATCCGCAGGCGGCCCTGGTCCTCGGCCAGATATCCTACAATGCGGGGGTCGATCTGCAGGCTCAGACCAAAAAGATAACGGGTAAAACACCGGATGACGTCAAGAAAAGAGCCGATCTGCGTATCGCCGCCGGAAAGAAGTTCGACGAAGCCATCCCATATTTCGAGCAGGTGGACAAAGACCTGGGCTCACAGGGCAAGCTGAAGATGGAGCAAAAAAGCGCGTTGAAGGACGCATACGATCTGCTGACCAATATCTATGAGGATAAAAGGATAAAGGACAAGATCGATTACTGGACGAACAAATACAACAACGTAGATAAAGATCACTAATAACAAGGACCCGGCCCGGCCGGGTCTTTTGTTTATATGACTGCTATCCCTTTTTCGTCGAAATGCCGGTAAATGCTGGTCTTGAGCTCTCCGGCCGTATAGGCGGATTTCGTGACATCCTTGATCCAGAAATATATCTTGATCTCCTGTGTCTTCGAAGTGACGGTGTAGATGATGACCTCGGGGTCACGGCGGTCGAGCACATTGGGATG
>DASYSV010000223.1:0-5510 GCA_036010185.1 Puia sp. | reverse complement strand
GGGACGTATCGTCAACCAGGAACTACAACGGATCAATCTTGCCATAAGGGGAGGTTCTTTTTTCCAAAATCCCGCGCTCCTTTCCGTTATCCGCGGGGCCAAAAAAGAAGGAAAAGCGCTGCATCTGCTTGGTCTGGTGAGCGACGGGGGCGTACATAGCCATATCCGTCATCTGAAAGCGATCGTGGATGCCTGTCTGAAAGAGGGGTTGACCCGGGTGTTCATCCATGCCTTTACGGACGGCCGGGATACCGATCCGAAAAGTGGTCTGGGGTATATCCGCGACCTGCAGGAGCACCTTAATATCACCACCGGCAAGATCGCCACCGTCAGCGGGCGGTACTATGCCATGGACCGCGACAAACGCTGGGAAAGAGTCAAACTCGCGTATGACGCCCTCGTTAAGGGCGCCGGCGAAAAGGCAACCGATGCATTGGCTGCGATCGAGAACTCTTATGCCGCGGGCATCACCGATGAATTCATTAAACCCACCGTCATTGCCGGCAGCGATCAGCTGCCGCTGGCCACGATACAGGACGGCGACTATGCGCTTTGTTTCAATTTCCGGACGGACCGATGCCGGGAGATCACGGAGGTGCTTACGCAGCAGGATTTCCCTGAGCAGGGCATGAAGAAATTAGCCCTTCATTATACAACCATGACCCAATACGACGCGCGGTTCAAGGGGGTCGGGGTAATGTTCGAAAACGACGATCTCAAGAACACGCTCGGCGAGGTCATCGCGGAGCATGGGTTGAAACAGATACGCATCGCAGAGACCGAAAAATATCCTCATGTCAGCTTTTTCTTCAGCGGCGGCCGCGAGACGCCTTTCGAGGGCGAGCGTCGGATCATGGTCCCTTCTCCGAAAGTAGCGACCTACGATCTGAAGCCGGAGATGAGCGCGGTTGAGCTGACGGATGCCATCGTTCCGGAGATCCGGGATCGGAGCGCGGATTTTATCTGTCTTAACTATGCCAACGCGGATATGGTCGGCCATACCGGTGTCTGGGGGGCGGCCATCAAGGCTGCGGAGACGGTGGACCGTTGCGTGGAAAGGGTCGTATCGGCGGCGCTGGATAGTGGTTATATCGTTTTTCTGACGGCGGACCATGGGAATGCCGATTATATGATCAACGGTGACGGCACCCCCAACACGGCGCATACCATGAACCCCGTGCCCTTTTTCGTCATCGATAAGGGCCAAAAAGGGGGCATCCGGTCCGGCAAGCTGGGTGATCTGGCGCCTACCATCCTCACAATGATGGGATTAGAAATACCGGCGGAGATGACCGGCGAGATCCTCATTTGAGGCCGGGTCTGGGGGCGGGCCGCAGGCCCGGATTTCTACGAAATCCGGGCCTCATTTTTTTATTAGTACGCAGCTTTACATCGTTAAAATTGTCTAAATTACAGGGTAACCAACTGCGGTTAGTTTATGACCGAAGAAGCCATCCTACAAGGCTGTTTAAAAAATGAGGCGGCTGCCCAACGCGAGCTGTACAACAGGTACAGTCCGAAGATGCTGGCCGTCTGCTACCGGTTTGCCCACAACAGGGAAGACGCGGAGGATATGTTGCAGGAAGGGTTCATAAAAGTGTTTTCCCAGATGCACACCTTTCAGAACAAAGGTGCATTCGAAGGTTGGATCAGGCGGATCATCGTTCATACCTGTATCAACAACCTGAAAAAAAACAAGCGGTTCAACGAGAGTCTGGACATCGTTCATGCACATGGCGTTCAGGTGCGTGAAGAGACCGTCCCGTCGATCGTGCAGGCGAAACAGATAGTTGAATGCATACGCGTCCTGCCGATAGGGTACCGCACCGTTCTCAACCTGTACGCGATAGAGGGCTATTCGCACAAAGAGATAGCCGATATGCTGGATATCGAGGAAAGTACGAGTCGTTCGCAATATACAAGGGCCAAACAGATGCTCGAAGAGATATTGATACGGAAGAAGATACTGACGAAGCCGAGAGAAAAGACCGAGTGGCTGATGGCCGTCCGCTAAATCCTACTTATGAAAAGGCAGCAAAACAACTGATTGACAAATGAAGGAGAGCAACTTCTATAGTGACGATTTTGAGCAACTGATCAGGGACAAGACAGAACAATACAAGATGTACCCTTCTGAAAACGTATGGAAAGGCGTTCACAACTCGTTACATACGAAAAGAAAATGGTTCATCGGCAGTATGTCTGTCCTGGTCACGGGGATCCTCTTCATGGCGGGCAGAGAATTGATCGCTCCTTCAGTCCATCCGATAGCCGCCCGCAAAACCGCGCCTGCAGCGGGTTCCATGGGTGACCTCTCCAAATCTTCCGAGTCTTCCGGTCAGGCCGGTACGCTCCACACACCTCTCGCGGCCTATCGTCCCGTCACCGCCGCTCTGAACAGCCGCCATACGGCGGGCGCGGACAATGCGACCGAAGAGCTGGATCCCGGTTATAAAGGTCTCAATATCACCATAGGCAATCCCGTTCTGAGCCAGTCCGATATTTCTGAATGGCTGAGCCATGTGGTCCGTTTGCCCGAACATGCGCCCGATCTCGCGGTCGTTGAAAGCAAGAGCGCCATGGCCGAACAGTGGCGCGCAGCCGAAGACGGAAGTCATCCGCAGGATATCGCCAGGACTTCCGCAGAAGTCGTCGCCGGACATCGTGAGGTTGTCGGGGAGACGGGAACGAAGGACGAAAGCGATGACGTACGTAACGTATTGGAGAGTCTCAGCGCTTCAGCCGCCTCCGGCCGCGTGAGTCACCCGGGAGCCCGGGTTCTTCAAAATCCCGGTTCGGAACGTAGCTCGGTAACGGGTAAGAACGCGGATGTCGCTAATGAAAGGGGGGGGGCTTCCGCAAAGGCCGATGCCGCAGCCATTTCGGAGGCGGATGATATGCAACGCATCAACTGGCTCCGTGACTATGCCATGAATATCCTACCGCCGTCGTCCAAACGCGGAAGGACCTTTCTCCAGCTGACGTTATCCCCCACCCTGAACTACAGGACACTGAACGGCGTGGACCCACAGATGGAAAAATTCGGCACGACCAACACCGGTTCGCTGAATCCATCGCCGGGTCTGGGTTTCGAAGTCGGTGGAAGCGTACTTTACAGGCTGACACGCAATCTCTCGATAAAAGCCGGACTGCAATTCAATTTTATCCGGTACCAGATCGGCACCTATGCGACCAACAACTGGCAGACGCAGGGGATGGCCTATCTTACTCCTTATGGTTATTTCGTAGACTCCATGCGGCAGCACTCTACGCGCCAGGCCAACCAAAACAATACGATGCCTCCGAAGACGGTCGTGACGCTGGATAACGATTATTACCAGCTGTCCGCCCCGATAGGCTTCGAACTGCGCGTTCTCGGCAACGAGAAGCTTCAGTTGCATGTGGGGGCCACCGTACAGCCCAGCTATCTGCTCAGCACTACCGCCTATATGCTGTCGGAAGACAATACTTCCTATGACAAATTGCCCTCGATGTTCAGAAAATGGAACGTCAGCGGCGGAGTGGAAGCCTTCCTTACCTATCGCATGGGTAATATCCGCTGGCAGATCGGACCCGAGTTCCGTTATCAGCTGCTTTCTTCCTATACTTCCAAATACCCCAACGGGGATCAGTATCCCATCACCGAGAACCTGAAGAGCTACGGAATCAAGTTCGGGATCGTGAAACCACTGCCCTGAGTAAAGTCTTCTTACCTTTACTTCATGAAATATCTCGCGTTCCTTTTGTTGGCGGGCGCCGCGGCATCGTTCGCCGCCTGCGATCATTCCAACCCGCCTGACGTCAATACCGGAAAGGATTCTGTCTCCAACCCTTATTTTCCGGTGGCCGATTACCTGGAAAGCGAAATCCTGTATGTCGATTCGACGCCGACCGCCCTCTGGAAATATGTAACGCATAAGGGCAGGACGGACTCCAGCTTCATCGGGGTGCCGGAATTCAATTCGCTGGCTCTTCAATTCCTGCCGCCGGCGATCAGGGACAGCGGATGGGAGCATCATTTCACCGAAACCTCTTTCTCGGACAAGACGACCAGATCGATCACGTTCAGCTATTCGCCGCGAGACGAGGGTCAGGGCGTGCAACGCGTGGACGTGCTGACCACACCAGGTGTACGTACGCAGGAAGTACGGACCATTTATGTCGAGCAAAGCCGCAAATCCGGCGACAGCCTGATCCTCCAAAAAATGTTGTGGAGATCGAAGATCGGCTTCCAGATCGTGACCCTTACCCGCGTGAAAGGGCAGGACCTGGATGAACAGCAGATAAAAGTAGTCTGGGGCAGCGAACGGGAGGATGAATAATAGATATCATGACAGCCGAACAATTCAGCGAGATAGCCGGTACGATACCCCTTAGCCCGGGTATTTACAAGTATTTTGGAGACGACGATGATCTCATCTATGTCGGCAAGGCCAAGAGCCTTCGGAAAAGGGTAAGTTCGTATTTCAACAAGACGGTCGCGAGCTACAAGACCTATGAGCTGGTGCAGCGGATCCGCCGTATCGAATTCACGATCGTGGGTTCGGAGCAGGATGCCTTTTTGCTGGAAAATTCGCTGATCAAACAATACCAGCCAAGATTCAACATCAACCTGAAAGACGACAAGAGTTATCCCTATATCGTCATCAAGAACGAACCTTTTCCCCGGGTGTTCCTTACCCGGCGAAAGATCAATGACGGGTCCGAATATCTGGGTCCGTTTACATCGGTGGGCCGGGTACGCGAGATGCTCGATTTGGTGAAGAGTAATATCCAGTTAAGGACTTGTCAGCTGAACCTGGCCGAGTCTCAAGTCCGGAAGGGGAAGTATAAAGTTTGTCTTGAGTATCATCTTGGCAATTGCAAGGGTCCCTGTGAAGGGTTGCAGACCGGGGAGGACTATGCAGCGGGTCTGGTGCAGCTGAAGAATATCCTCAGGGGCCAGCTGGGTCCGCTGATACAGGAGTTCAAAAAGGAAATGCGCGAGCTGGCCGAAAAGATGGATTTCGAAAAGGCCGAGATGGTCCGCAAGAAGATCGAACACCTCGAGAACTACGATTCCCGGTCTGTCATTGTCAGCCGTCATCTGAGTCATGCCGATGTCTTTTCGATCGCACGTGACGGCGATCTGGCTTATATCAACTATCTCATGGTGGAGAACGGCACGATCGTCCAGACCCATACAACGCCTGTCGAAACTCACCTGGAGGAGACCGATGAAGAGGTCCTCTCCTTCGCTGCAGCCCAGCTGCGGGAAACCTTTAACAGCCGGGCGCCCGAGCTCATCCTGCCTTTCGCCATCGAATTTCCCGAAGAAGGCATTGTACAGACGATACCGAAGGGGGGTGACAAGAAGAAGCTGTTGGACCTTTCCGAAAAGAATGTCCATTATTTCCGTGAGGAGCTTCGACGTAAGAAGATCTTGCAGCTGGAGGGAAAGACGGCCGATCAGCGCCGCCAGGTATTGAATCAGCTGATGGAGGACCTGCAGCTTTCCGAGCTGCCGGTGC
>DASYSV010000212.1:0-3121 GCA_036010185.1 Puia sp. | reverse complement strand
ACCAGGGCTACCACTTCCGCAAAAGACCCGAATGACTATACCAACGCACTGGCCGAATGCAATAAGGTCATCGGTTCCGGTCAATACATATTATTGCCGAATTATAAGTCGATCTTCGACTGGACCAATAAGTTTCCTGCCAAGCCGGAGAATATCTTCTCGGTTCAATTCGCAGAGCCGCCCAGTGTAGGGAATATCATCATCCGGATGCTGACCTCCTCCAAAACGACGCCGGCAGGGTCCGCCTCCTTCTATGTGCCTGCGGCATTTTACAACAGTTATATCCCGGCGGATTCCATCCGGAGGAATTTCAGCATCACCAATAAGGATAAAAGCGCCAATGGCACGATTACCACGGATCCGTTGTACTTTTATTCAAAATTCAGCACCGATCCGACCTGGACGGCGCAAAGCAATAACTCGATGGCCAATTGGATCATTACCCGGTATGCCGACGACCTGCTCATGCAGTCGGAAGCCCTGCATTTCCTCAATCCGCTGGATTCGAACCAATTCAACGGAATAAATGCCGTACGGGCAAGAGCAGGTCTCACAGGCGCCTATCAATTGAACTTTTCCAATACTCCGGGGCCGGATGATTTCATCACCGCCTTGTTGAATGAACGCGCCTGGGAACTTTGTATGGAAGGCCATCGCAGATATGACCTTATCCGGCTGGGCCGGATACAATCCGCCCTATTAGCCGGCAAAGGAGTCACGGTACCCAGCCCAAACCCGCTGTTACCCATTCCGTTCGCCCAGGTCGCCCTTGATTCTCTGCTTGGAAAATAAAACAATAATTCATGAAGACGAATGCGCCGCCCGGTAACTTTATCGAAAATGACAACCTGCCATGGGAAGAGATCGAAAAGGGTATCTATCGGAAAGTCATGGCCTATGATGAAAAGCTGATGCTCGTCAAAGTAAAATTCGAGACCGGAAAGATCGGAACGTTGCACCAGCACCATCATTCACAAATTTCTCAGGTGGAAAGCGGGGTGTTCGAAATTGAGATCGATGGCCTGAAGAAAACGTTGAAACAAGGAGACGCGTACTACGTCCCTCCCGATACGATGCATGGGGCGAAATGTATCGAATCCGGCGTCCTCATCGATGTATTCAGCCCGATGCGGGAAGACTTTATCCAGTAAATTGAATTCCTATGCCGCTCAGAAAACTTTGCCTTACCGCCTGTCTTTTTTGCTGTCTGACCGCCACCGCCCTGGCGCAGGACTCGTTGCTTTCGAAGTCGGATATCATAAAACTCGATTTCAACACGCTGGCCGAAAAAAAGAACCGGCTGAGGGAGAAAGATCCTGCCCTGATCCCGGCCTATCGACAACTGCTGCAGGACGCCGACAAACTCCTGGACCAGGCACCCCTTTCCGTCATGCAAAAGACCGCAATCCCGCCCAGCGGCGACAAGCATGACTACATGAGCATAGCTCCTTATTTCTGGCCGGACCCGTCGAAATCCGACGGACTCCCTTATATCAATAAAGACGGCGTGGTCAACTCGGAAGTGCGGAAGTATACCGACAAGGTCAACCTGCCGGTCGTCTGTGAGAACATCTACCTGCTATCCCTGGCTTACTATTACTCCAACAATGAGAAATATGCAAAGCGGGCGAGCCGGTTGACGGAGGTTTGGTTCCTGGACCCGGCCACCCGCATGAACCCTAATCTTAATTTTGGGCAGGCCGTAAAAGGGGTCACGGACGGCAGGGCTGCTGGATTGATCGACTCGCGGTTCTTTATCTGGGCGATCGATGGGATCAGGCTGCTTCAGACTTCCCCTCACTGGACGGCACGGGATCAAACCACCCTCAGGCAATGGTTCTCATCCTTCCTCACCTGGATGCAGACAAGTACCATCGGGCAAAAAGAAAAGGCTGCCCGCAACAACCATGGTATATGGTACGATGCGCAAACCCTTGCAATGGCCCTGTTCGTGGATAGCATGGATCTGGCAAACAAGATCGTCCTGCGCGATCTCGACCGGCTGGATCAACAAATGGATACGAGTGGCTTATTCCCCCTTGAACTGGGTCGTACCACTTCGCTTCACTATTCCGTTTTCATCCTCAATGCATTTACTATTGTCGCGCAACTCTCCGAACAAACCCACACCAACTTATGGACGACAACAACCCCATCCGGCAAATCGCTCAAAAAAGCATTCCAGGCTATCATCCCATACATAACCAGGGAAAAAGACTGGCCCTGGCCGCAAATCCATGAATTCAACTACCTGGACGCCGTGCCGCTCCTGGTAGCGGGCAGGTCCGGATTCCAATGCCTTTCCTGCGGGGATGCATTAAAAAGGATCGAAGGCGAAACATACCATCGATCCTTGTTCAATCTATTATAACCCGCCGGCTCTTACATACATCCAATGGCGCAGGCGGCCAGACAGGGAGCGCAGGTCACTCCCGTGCATACGGCCAGCTCAGCAATGGCAAAAGGGACGCCGACGGTTGAGGCGGCAACCACTGCTGCGACCCCGGAACAAACGATAGCGCCGGTAAAACACGCCGTTGCACAATTGATCTTGAAAGTGCTGGTGCCCACCAGCAGCTTGCCATTCTTAATATCGACGCTAAGGCCTGGCGCCGTCCCATTCGTATGTACGCACTTGAGAAAACAGGTGCCCCAGCTGTGAGCACGCTGAACCTTGCCGTCGTCTTCGGCAAACCATTCCATGGCGCCGCTCATGGCCTTGTCGAAGTCTTTCTCCCCTTCGGGAAAGATAAGGTACGCACGGTAGAGGCGGTCGCCTACTTTCTTCCAGATCATCGAACAGCCCTGGCCATTCGAGGCCTTAGGATTGTAGAAATCGTAGGCACAGAAAAAAATCTTCTGTTCCTTCCCCTGCGCATCGGTCACGACGCCTTCATACCCCCACATAGCGTCCTCGCGAATTATCTGTTGAAAACCTTTGCTTCGGGCGTCTTTATACAGGGCGCCAAAGGCTGCATCCTGCGTGAACTTTGCAAAATTGGCCCTCATTTGGGCAGCAGTGAATGTCTGGATCTTCCTTGGGTTTTCGCGCTCCTGGCCAACCGAAGGAAGCGTACAGACGATCAGGCAAATGGCGATCAGCCAAGCGATTCTTTGTCTC
>DASYSV010000193.1:0-17550 GCA_036010185.1 Puia sp. | reverse complement strand
CTACCGATACCGTCACCCTGGACGCCAAAGGGATGGACATCCATTCCATCGCCATCGACCGGGCCGGGAAAAAAACCCCGCTAAAATATGACTACGACGGGATGCAGGTCACCATCCATCTCGACAAGACCTATACGCGTTCGGAGAAATATACTCTTTTCATCGATTATACGGCGAAGCCCAACGAGCTGAAAGTCCACCAGGGCAGCGCGGCGATCACAGATGCCCGTGGCCTCTATTTCATCAACCCCAAAGGTGAGGACAAGACCAAGCCGACGGAAATATGGACACAGGGCGAGACGGAAGCCAATTCCGTCTGGTTCCCCACGATCGATAAACCCAACGAGAAAACGACCGAGGAGATCTACATGACAGTTCCCGCTAAATATGTCACGCTGTCCAACGGTCTTCTCGTCGACCAGAACACCAACGGCGACGGCACCCGCACCGACCACTGGAAGCTGGACGAGCCCATCTCTCCCTATCTCTTCTTCATGGGTGTCGGCGACTATGCCATCGTCAAAGATTCTTACAAAGGCAAAGAAGTAGCCTACTATGTCGAGAAAGAATATGCACCGGTGGCACGCCGGATCTTCGGGCATACGCCGGAGATGATCGCCTTCTATTCGCGGATCACCGGCGTCGACTATCCCTGGCCGAAATACGACCAGATCACGGGACGCGACTATGTCAGCGGAGCCATGGAAAATGCGACCGCGACGCTGCACAGCGATGCGGCACAACAGGATGCCCGCGAGCTGACGGACGGCAATCAGTGGGAGGACGTGATCGCGCACGAGCTGTTCCACCATTGGTTCGGCGACCTGGTGACGTGCGAGAGCTGGAGCAACATCACGCTGAACGAGTCCTTTGCCGACTATAGCGAGACGCTCTGGAACGAATACAAATACGGCAAGGATGCGGGTGAGGCCGTCAATTTTTCCCGCATCCAAAGCTATCTTCAGCAACCCGACAACGCGAAGAAAGATCTCGTTCGCTACTATTATGCCGACAAGGAAGACGTTTTCGACGGCGTGAGCTATCCAAAGGGAGGACGCATTCTCAACATGCTCCGGAACTATGTCGGCGACAGCGCTTTTTTCAAGGCTTTGCACCTCTACCTGACCGATCATAAATTCGGGAATGCGGAGGCGGCCGATCTCCGGCTGGCATTCGAGGCCGTGACAGGCGAAGACCTGCACTGGTATTGGGACCAATGGTATTATGGCAGCGGTCATCCCAAGCTGGCGATCGACTATGTCTATGACGACGCGGCCGGCAAGGTTCAGGTCATCGTCAACCAAACGCAGGAGACGGGCAAGGTCTTCCGTCTGCCGATAGCGATCGACGTCTACAACGGGCCTGCGAAAGAAAGACATAAGGTATGGATCGAGGACAAGACGGATACCTTCACCTTTGCTTACAAGAGCCATCCCGATCTGGTGAACGTGGACGGGGACAAGGTGCTGCTCTGCGAAAAAAAGGACAACAAGACGCTGGCCAATTTTGTCTTCCAATACAAATATGCAGGTAACTATGTCGACCGTCGCGAGGCTATAGAATATTGCGCCAAACACCAGGACGATCCCAAGGCGATCGATCTGCTGAAAACCGCGATGCGGGACCGCTATTACCGGCTGCGCAACCTTGCGCTGACCAGGATCGATCTGTCGCATGACGCCGTCAGGTCTGCCTTCGAGCCCCTCATTCTCGAGATAGCTGAACACGATCCCAACCACCCCGTGAAGGCCAAGGCTATCGAGTTGCTGGGAACTTACAAAAATGCTTCCTACAAGGCTTTGTTCCTAAAGGCTACTACCGACTCATCCTATAGTGTCGCCGGAAATGCGCTCACGGCTTTGGCGGCGATAGACAGCACCCAGGCGCTGGACGTAGCCAAAAAATTGGTTAAAGAACCCGCCAAAGGAGGTCTCACGGTAGCAATTGCCGGGGTGCTCATCAAATCCGGCGATGAAAGCAATTTCGATGCGATATCCGAAAATTTCGAAAAGATGCCGGTAGGACAGGCTAAATTCAATTTCTCGATGGCCTACGCCAATATGCTGGGCAAGGTCTCCAATACCGAAAAACTGAAACATGGTGTAGATCTATTGATCGAATTCAAGGAGGCCATCCCGTCGGCTTACCGCGGGCAGACGGACCCCGTCTTCGACAACATGCTTCAGGGTGTCGCCAAAAAAAGACAGGCGGCGGGAAGCCAGGACCAGGCGGATTATATCACTTCTCGATTATCTAACGAAAAGAAGGGATTTTAACATAAAGGGCCACAGGCCATTTGGCCGAAGGCGCATCATTAGCGGTTAGCGCCGGAGGGCTTCACCGGGATACCCGGAGGCGCATAATCAAAACCCCCGATCACCCGGGGGTTTTTTAATGCCTTTTTACCAGCTGCCGCCGGCACCACCGCCGCCGCCGCTGCCTCCACCGAATCCACCGCCGAAGCCGCCATCGCCGCCACTCCAGCCGCCTCCTCCGCCACTTCCCCATCCTCCTCCTCCGCCGCCGAGACCGCGACCGACCATCGTGCCTAAGATAAAGGGTAACCAGCCTCCGCCGCCATAATAACCACCGCCTCCCCTGCCACCGCCGCCCCTGCGGCTGATGATAATGATGATGACAATAAAGATGATGATGAAGACTCCCAGGCCGCTGCCTCCGTGACGCCGTCCGCGTTGTCCGTATCCTGCAGGCGCCTTATATTCCCCGGCAGCCGCTTTGATCAGCGCGTCGGCGGCCTGATCGAAACCCCGGTAATAATTGTCATCGCCGCCGGCCCTGAAGTTCGGGACGATCTCGTTATCGACGATCTCCTTGGCCGTCGCGTCGGGAATGGCTCCTTCGAGTCCATATCCCACGGCGATATACACCTTGTGATCCTTGATGTCCGCGAGGATGACGACGCCATTGTTGTTCTTTTTATCTCCCACGCCCCAGCTGCGCAATATTTTCAACGCATAGTCCTCGATGGCCGCATCCCCGATATCGGGGACGGTGACGATCACGATCTGCGAGGTAGTGCTGTCATTGTAGGCGATCAGTTTCTGTTCCAGCGCCGACACCTGGTCAGGGGTCATGACATGCGCGAAGTCGTTGACCGCGGTAGCCGGGTTCGGTCTGGGCGGTACGTCCTGGGCGCGGGTTAAATTGACGGCCAACAGGCAAGGGGCGAGGATGAGTATCCCGAGAAGCTTCTTCATTGCGTTGATTTATTCGCCGGGCTGCCGGAAATTATACACCGGGCCGCCCTTAATTATTCGCCGGATCACCGGCCGAAGACAATATCGTCCGGCAGCTCGTTCTTGTCCGTATCCGGATCGTACGGAAAATGTTGTTGCAGCGCTTTTCCGATCTCGGTGACCACCGCCGCGATACCATGCGAATAATCGGCGTTATTGAAGTGAGAGAGGATCGTCTTCACCTGCTGGTTCCAGAAGACGACCCCCACTTTTTCATGAATGCCTCTATCCCCGAAAACCGCCAGCTGACGGTCCTTCAGCGCTACATAGACCAGCACGCCGTTGCGGGCCGCGGTTCGTTCCATCTGGAGCGCGGCGAAGACCTCGAGGGCCCTGTCCAGCGGATCCATATACCGGCAATGCCTTTCGATGAATACGCGGATCTCGCCGCTGGTGCATTTTTCCGCGTCCCGGATGGCCGTGGTGATCTCTTGTTGCTGGTCTTCGTTGAACAGCGGTTTGCGTTTGAAGAGGGATAATGACAAAACAATGGTTTTAAACGGTGGATGGGATCGGTTTGGGCGGCGCAGCGATCGGCTTTTCCGGGGGCGCCGCGATCGGTGTTGGCGGAGCAGCGATCGGCTTTTCCGGGCGCCGCGATCGGTGTTGGCGGCACCAGGATCAGAACTTGACTTCGGGCGCCTTCTCCGAGCCGGGCTCGGACTGGAAATAACCCTTGGTCGCGAACCCGAACATTCCCGCGAATATATTATTGGGGAAACGCCGGACGGTCGAATTGTACTGCTGTACGGCGTCGTTGAAGTCGTTGCGCGATACCTTGATCCTGTTCTCCGTACCTTCCAGCTGGGCCTGCAGATCGCGGTAGTTCTGGGTCGCCTTCAGGTCTGGATAGTTCTCCACCACCGCCAGCAACCGGCTCAGCGAGCTGCTCACCTGGCCCTGGGCCTGCTGGAACTGGGCGATCTTTTCGGGGGTCAGGTTGTTGGCATCGATCTGGACCGAAGTCGCTTTCGCCCTTGCTTCGATAACATTGGTCAGGGTCTGCTGTTCGAAATTGGATGCCCCCTTGACGGTATTGACCAGATTGGGGATCAGGTCATTGCGGCGTTGATAGTCGCTCTGTACCTTGCCCCAGCTGCTTTTTACGTTCTCGTCGAGTCTCACCATATTGTTATAGCCGCCGCATCCGCAGCCTCCCAATACTAAAATGATCAGTGCGATAATGATTAAGGAGAGGTTCCTGGTGCTCATATTTTACTATTTTAAGTTAATGTGCCGTTCTTTTAGTCCGGCCGCAGTAAAATTAACATTTTTGGGGCGCCATGGTTCGGTTTTTAGGTTGGTTGCCCGGTAATGTCATTCGATATGGGCAAAAGCATCGGCCAGTTGCCTGATCCTGCCGGTGGACAGCCGGTCTTTGCCTGCGGCTATGACTATCCGGTACCTGAATGTGGCGGATTGTCCTTTCGCCAGCCTGAAGTTCATCGTTTCGCGACCATTGCTGAAGATGGATTGTCCCAGCGGATTGGCGGCAAAAAGGCCATACCCGCGTGCATGCCAGTAGGTGGGATAGCCGGGATTGCCGGGATGATCGATGATCGCGATACTCAGCATGTCGTTGTTCTTTTTCCCGTAGAGCAGACACCAGGTGCCGCGGGTGCCCCAGGCGCTGTCCCCCTGCTTACCCTCGCTGGTGAGATAGTTGCCGTTGATGTCGGGGGTATTGCCGGCAGCGACTTTGGTAATATTTCCTTTGTCGTCCACGAACTGGCCGGGAGCGTTGCTGGGTATCTGAAGCTCCTTCGTGACACGCAGACCCAGCATGCCGTCTTTAGCGTCGGGAAAGGACACTCCTCCGTCCGACACCGCTGTGAGGGTGGTGATGCGGTCGATGATCCGTTCGTCTCTGGTGGCGCTGAAGAAAAAGTGTGTCGCCTCGTCGAGCAGGACATGCCCCTGCTGATCGGTCCAGCGGGCTTTATAGCGAAGGTCATTTCTCCCGAGCATCACACTGTTGCTCGGTGGAAGACTGGCGGCGGAATGCCCATTAATGCTGTCGGTGTGTATCCACCCGTACTGGGATTTTTTTGCGGCCGGGATAGCATAGGAGTTGTTCCAGAAATCCAGACCGTTCACCTTTTCATAATTGAACCAAAGACCAAGATGATGGGGATGGTCGACGGGTTCGCCCGGGCGCGGGCTGACGGGAAAGCCGCGTGTGATCAACTGGCCGTCGGGAGCATATATGGGGTACAGCACGGGCTTCTCCAGGCTGTCGGGATATATAAAGGTGGTGAAGGGCTGACCGCCTGCGGTGACGACCACACGCCTGTCGGCCGCATCGACGCTAACACCGATAGGCAACTGCTGCGCGGAAAGCGTACCCGGCACCAGCGCAAGGCCGGCTAGTGCAAGGAGGATCGGAATGGCGATCGAAGCGATACGTGGGATCGATGGGATCGATGGGGTCGACGGGGTCGATAGCATCGAAGTCCAACGAAAACGTTTGCGTAAAATCAGGAGTCGGAGAGTGATCATATTTCAGTCGTTTGCGTGAGCAATGACCTAAATTAGTACATTTATCTTATCTAAATGACACTTCCATATGACAACATCCAGAAGAGATTTTATCCGTAAGAGCTCGATGGCCGGCGTGGCCGGGTATATGGGCGCCCTGAGCTTCCCCGCCAGCAGCTACCGCAGGATACCCGGCGCCAATGATCGGGTGCGCGTAGGCGTTGTAGGGTTTTCCGACCGGCACCGGAGCTCGCATGTTCCCTGTTTCATGAATCATTACAAAGAATTGAATTTCGATGTGGTGGCGGTATCCGATATCTGGAAGATGAGAAGAGAGCAGGGGGCCGCGCTATGGAAAGACAAAATGCAGCACGATATTGTAGCATGCCGCAACAATGAAGAATTGTATTCGAAAAAACTTGTCGATGCCGTATTCGTGAGCACGGCCGATTTTCAGCACGCGCGGCATGCCATAGAGGCGGTAAAAGCAGGTTGCGACGCTTATGTCGAAAAACCGTTTGCCGAGACGATGGAAGACAACCGGGATGCCCTGAAGGCAATCAAGGCGACGGACAGGATCGTTCAGATAGGTTCGCAAAGACGGAGCGGCGCAAACTATCATGCGGCCAATGAATTTATCCGGAGTGGAAAATTCGGACCGATCACGATGGTCGAACTGACCTGGAATGTCAACCAACCCGGTCGTTGGCGCAGACCATCGCTTGTAGGGCAATTGAAAGAAGAAGATACCGACTGGAACCGCTGGCTGCTCAACAGGCCTCATGATACCTTCGATCCCAGGAAATATCTCGAGTTCCGGTTGTTCTGGCCCTATTCATCGGGTCTGCCAGGCCAATGGATGAGCCATCAGATAGATACGGTACATTGGTTCAGCGGTTTGAAACATCCGCGCAGCGTCGTGGCCAACGGGGGCATTTATGTCTGGAAGGATGGCAGAAAGAACTGGGATACCATCACGGCCGTTTTCGATTACGGTCCCGACGATGATCCCTCCTCGGGATTCCAGGTGACTTTCGCTTCCCGCATGCACAATGGGGAAGAAAAACCCGCTGAGATCTACTATTCCAATGGAGGGGAACTCAACCTGATCACCAATAAGGTATCCCCGACCGGAGGTCTGACAAAGCATTTTGCGGATCAAATGCACATGCAGCCGAACCTGTTGCCGGAAATGAGCTTGTCCGAAGCAGAACCGGTAGTCGCGTCGGCCGATACCGGTGGAGACAAACTTACCTCCAACCATATCCGCAACTGGATGGAGTGTATCCGCAGCCGGAAAACGCCGAATGCGCCCGTTGAGGCAGGGTATAGCCATTCTATTGCAAACATCATGACCAATGCCGCGGTACACACGGGGCATAAGGCGTACTTCGATGAAAAGACGCAGGAGGTGATGGCGGGAGGAAAGGTGTTCAAATATTGATGGGGGTGGCGAGCGGGTCGGCGGGTGGCGCGAGGACCGGGCGATAGTGTGCGGGTTGTGGGGTGGCGCGAGGATCGGGGGGTGGCGCGAGGGTTAATCGGTACGTAAACTTTTAACCGGATTGGTGCGGGCGGTCCTGATAGCCAGGAAGCTGACGGTAAGCAAGGCGATCGACACAGCCGCGGCGCCGGACAACGCGAATACCCACCAACGGATGGTTATGCGGTAACTATAATCCTTAAGCCAGCCATTCATAACCCACCAGGCGAGCGGGAAGGCGATCAGACAGGACAGCGTGACCAGTTGCAAAAACTCTTTGGACAACAGACTGGCGAGTGTGGTGGTGGAGGCGCCGAGAATCTTGCGGATTCCGATCTCTTTGGTGCGGCGCTCGGCGGTATAGGCGGCCAGGCCAAACAGGCCCAAACAGGAAATGAAGATGGCCAGCATCGAGAAGATACCTGCGAACTGGCCGAGGTGCGCCTCCTCCGAGAACGAGCCTTCGAAATCCTGGTCCGTCCACCGGTAGTCGACCGGATATCCGGGATTGTTAGCTTTCAGAATAGTCTCCACCTTAGTCAATGCGGTAGGCAAGTCATTGCCGGCTTTGAGCCTGACCTCCATGAAATTGAACATCCCTGGTCTTACCGGCCCGCAGCTCAGCATCAGCGGCGCGACGGAAGAGGCATGCATATCATTGAATAAGAAATTTTTTACGATCCCTACTATCCTGTACGGAGCTCTGATCCCATCGGAAAGATAACCGCCGACCCGCCCTTCCTTGCCCATCAGTTCCGCCATCGCCCCGTTGATGATCATGTTATTACTATCGACTTTAGCGTCGGGATAAAAGTTGCGGCCTCTCTTGATCTGTAGTCCCATGGTCGAAAAATATTCCGGCGATACGTGCTCCCAGCAGATGCGGACACCTTTGCCCGCGTCCGCTCCCGCCCAGGTAATTTCCTGGGATGTAACGGTCTCCCACATGGACAGAGGGGGGCTGGCGCTGAGGGATGCGTTGGCCACGAGGCCGGTCTGCATCAACTCCGTGCGCACGGCGTCGAAGTGTTGGGCAAGATCGCCGCGTAAAGAAATAGATATCAGATGTTCTTTGTCAAAACCGAGATCGCGCGAGCGGGCATATTGCACCTGCTGATAGATGATGACCGTGCAAACGATAAGAGTCACGGAGACGGTGAATTGGGTAATGACGAGCCCTTTCCGGATAAAGCCGGCTCCTGTGTTCACCTTTATACGCAGTCCCTTGAGCACCGCAACGGGTTGAAAGGAGGACAGGTAAAACGCCGGATAGCTGCCGGCGATAAGACCGCAAAGGATGCCGATAGTGAGCAGCGCGGCAAGATGGACGGGAGCAAAGGGAACGAATGGCAACTGCTTTCCGACGAGGGTGTTGAAGCCCGGCAGGGCGATGTATACCAGGATTATCGCCAACGCTACGGCCAGAAAGGACATCAGGAGGGATTCGAAGATGAATTGTCCGATGAGCGCTTTGCGCACTGCACCCAGGGTTTTCCGGACCCCTACTTCGCGGGCACGTTGTCCCGCCCGGGCAGTCGCGAGATTCATAAAATTGATGCAGGCGATGAAGATGATGATCCAGGCGATCGCGGACATGAGGTGAACGTAAGTAATAGCGCCCCCATCCTGATGGCCATTGGTAAAACGACTGCGCAGGCGCCAATCCTTTATCGACTGAAGCAAACAGCTTGCGTGCGTATATATCTTCGATTTGGGCCGCAGCAAGGCCGTCAGCTGGTTGCTTACCTTGCCGGCGTCGGCGTCATCCCGCAATTGTACGAGTGTGGAAATGCCATAGGTGTCCCATGATTTGAGCCACCTGTTCTTATCTAAGAAGTTTTGTACCGGCGCCAGCCACCCATAGCGAAGCGAGACATTGGACGGCGCATCTTTGACGACCCCGATGACCATAAATTCCTGAGTGTTGTCGACACGGAGGGTCCTGCCTATCGGATCTGCCGAACCGAAAAACTTCGTAGCCATCGTAGCAGAAATGACTATGGAATGGAGATTGGTGAAGCCGGCGGCATTGCCTTTTATAAATTCCGGCTGCATCATAGAGAAGAAACCCGTGTCCACATATAGTCCGTTCTCATAGGCGGCTTTGTCGTTAATGGCAAAGAGTTCCTGGCCGAAACCAAAACGCGAGATATTGACGACGTCGGGTATAACGGCCCGGACGGCATCTGCCATGGGGCCGGGTATAGAAGAATTGGTTTCGATCTTATTGGAATACTCCATATTCATCATGACCCCATATAGCTGATCGCGTCTCGCGTATGAATGGTCGAAACTCAATTCATCTTCGACCCATAGGAATATGAGAGCAGCACAGGCGATACCGAGGGCAAGACCAGTGATGTTGAGTATGCTGTAAACAGGTTTTTTGCGAAAACCGCGAAGAAATATGGCGAGATAACTTCTTAGCATATATTTTGGAGGATTCGGTGTTTTAGAGATCCCAGATGTGTGCCAATTTATGAAACCGCTGGTTTTTAAGATGTTATATTTATTTATGATTGTGGCTGTGACCGGTTTCGATACTTTTGTGTTCGCGATCGGGCGAAGTATTTAACTTACCATCTATGAATGCATTGGTCATTAAAGAGAAGAATGTGCCGCCGGTGTGGACATCGGTTACGGAGCCGGTGGCTGGCGCCGGGGAGGCTATCGTGCGAGTGCATGCGGCGGCATTGAATCACCGCGACGTATGGATCCAGAAAGGACAATATGCGGGTTTGAAATATCCCATCATCCCGGGCTCGGATGGGTCGGGAGTCGTCATGCCGGGGCCGGATGCGGGCGCATGGGCCGACAAAGAAGTCATCATCAACCCTGGGATGCATTGGGGAAAACATGCAGGGTTCCAGGACCCCGAAGACTTTCGCATCCTGGGACTGCCGGATGACGGAACGCTCGGAGAATATGTTCGCGTTCCGGTGGAAAATTTGGTGCGTAAGCCCGCGCATCTGTCATTCGAAGAAGCCGCGGCATTGCCTTTAGCGGGTCTGACGGCATACCGCGCATTGATGACGCGGGCTCGGCTGCAGGCTGGCGAGACGGTACTAATCACGGGTATCGGCGGAGGAGTGGCCTTGTTTGCGCTGCAGTTTGCGGTGGCGGAGAAGGCGAAGGTGTATGTGAGCTCGGGCAGCGATCAAAAGATCGATCGGGCGATGTCCATGGGCGCGATTGGCGGCGCTAACTACAAAAATCCAGGGTGGACCGGGGCATTGCGGTCGCAGGGTTTCGATGTCGTCGTGGACGGCGCCGCGGGAGACGGTCTCAACGATCTGCTGGATCTGCTCGCTCCGGGAGGGCGTCTGGCAATCTATGGCGCGACACGGGGAAATGTCTCCGGTGTCGTGGCGCGACGCATTTTTTGGAAACAACTGAATATACTCGGATCGACGATGGGAAGCCCCACGGATTTTGCCGCCATGGTGGCGCTGGTCGACCAGCATAAGATAAAACCTGTCGTAGACAGGGTATATGCGCCGGAGGACGGTGCTGCGGCTTTCCAGCGGATGGATGAAGGGCTGCAGTTCGGAAAGATAGTGGTGAAGATGCGATGACGCGAGGGCCTGCGCCGCTCGCGGCACGCGGGCTCCTGCGGGCGGAGGACTTTGCCGTCGCCGTCACCTACTTTTTCTTCGTAGCCTTGAATGTCCCGTTGGGCTGGATCGCGAGCAGCGCATTCACCTGGCCTTGATCGTCCAACACAAACTGTGCAAAATATCCGTTCAGCGGTTTGAGTGCGAATTTATCCACGCCGACATTAGCCAATTCATACTCCGGCTGACCGGGCACGAAAAAATACAACAACCCTCCTTTTATATATACTTTTATCGTGACGGGCCCTATTATATAATCCCCTACATATTTCTGCAAGATTTCGGCACTGACGGCCTTCGCCTTGGGGGTGCGGATGAATACGATGGGATTGGCAAGGGAAGGCTCCAGATTGGCCGACAGGCCGCTGATATTCCCCGCGAGATCCATGTTGAATTGGATCTTCGGCCCACCCGTACCTGAGGTGTCGATACCATACTTCGCATCTTTTTCAAACGACTGGAAGATGTCGTACCGCTGGTGTCTCAGCCACCCCTTATACCGTGGGAAAAGGATCGTGAGAGAGTCCTTCACCATGGCTACTTCAAAGCTGCCATAGCCGGGATTCGAATAGATGCCGGTATAGTCGGTCAGCGGATGCGAGGGCCCGGGTGCTGGATTATGATCGACGACCTGCGCGGCTTCGGCGCTCCTGATGTCGCGTTTAGCCTTGTCGGCGATATCTTTCAGATAGGTGTCCCAGTCTTTATACGGAAGATGCAGAAGGCGGTCGGCGACAAGGTTCCGGACGATAGAAGGCACTGCTGACCCGCTTTGATTGCTGAGTACGATGATGCCTATGCTGTCGGAGGGGAAGAAACAGGTATTGGCGGAAAAGCCGTCGATATTGCCGCCGTGTTCTACACGGTAATGGCCGCGGTAAACATCGAGCATCCAGCCAAACCCATAGGTAGCGAACAGCACATCCGGAGACTGTTTCGCAGGCAACCCGGCTCCCATGACCATCTGGCTGCTGATGGCTTCGTTCACATATTTGGCAGGAAGGATCTGTTTGCCATTGAATTTGCCGCCATTGATCCAGGTGGTCACCCAGTTGGCCATGTCGAGCACATTGCTGTTTATGCTGCCGGCCGGACCCATGGCGTCGATGACAAAATAGTCCTCCTTATGGATGAATGCGTCCCTGATCACCCCATAACCGCGGGAGAAATCCTGCGTCCTGATCATATCGTTGATGGACAGATCGGTTTCGTTCATTCCCAGGGGTTGCAGTATCTTCTCTTTGATATTTTCCTCCCAGGATTTGCCGGACAGCTTTTCCACCACTACGCCCTGGGCGACGAACATGAAATTGTTATACTGCCATTTCTCGCGTATGCCCGCGCTGGGCTCCTGGTATTGGACCTTTCGGATCATCGAGTCGCGGCTGTCGCCGCTGAAAAGGTACCACGCGAAATCATGACGGGGGAGCCCGGTACGGTGACACATCATATCGCGGAGCGTGATGTTGTCGTTCATCGTGTTATTGTAGAACTTCAGCTCGGGAAGATAGTTGCGGACAGGCTTGTCGATGTCGAGGGTACCTTTCTCGTCGAGCATGCCGATCAGCGACGCGGTGAAAGCCTTGGTGCAGGACCCTATCGCAAAAAGCGTATGCGGCGTTACCGGGACCTTGTTTTCCCAATCCTTATATCCGAATCCATTGGAGTAGATGACCTTGTCTTTGTCGACGACGGCCACGGCAAATCCGACGGCATGCCAGTCTTTCAAAACGCGTGCAAAGGCGGTGTCGAGACCGGAGAAAGGGTCCGAAGGAGCGTGCTTTTTTTGAGCGAAGAGGACTGTGTTTAGAAGGCAAAGGGCGAGAAAGAGACAGGTGCGTCGCATGATAGAAGGTTTGGCACGATAAATCTAAGATTTATCGTGCACACGGCCAATCTATGCATTCACTGCGGCTATCCCCGGCAGTTCCTTCCCTTCGAAATATTCGAGCATGGCGCCGCCGCCGGTGGAGACATAGCTGACCTTGTCGGCATAACCGAATTGGTTGACCGCCGCCACGGAATCGCCGCCGCCTACCAGCGAGAAAGCGCCTTTTTCGGTTGCTTCCGCCACCGCCCTGGCGATACCTTTGGTGCCGCGCTGGAATTTGGCCATTTCGAATACTCCCATCGGGCCGTTCCAAAGGATCGTTTTGCTGCGATGAATGACATTGGTGAACTGCTCGCACGCATTCTCCCCGATATCGAGCCCCATCCATCCGTCGGGGATCGCGTTGCTGGGGGCCGTGGAATCGTTGGCATTGGCGTCGAACTTATCGGCGATGATGGAGTCGGAGGGCAGGTGGATACGGACGCCTTTGGCGTCGGCCTTGCTGCACAAGTCCCGGGCCGTGTCGAGACGATCGTCTTCACAGAGCGAGTTGCCGATATTGCCGCCGAGAGCCTTCAAAAAAGTATAAGCCATACCGCCGCCGATGATGATATCGGTGGCGCGTTCGAGCAGGTTTTCGATGATGAGGATCTTGTCGGAGACCTTGGCCCCGCCGATGATGGCGGTGAAGGGTTTCTGCGCCTCGTGCAGGACCTTTTCCGCGCTGCTCACCTCCCCTTCCATGAGGAGACCGAACATGCGTTTGTCCTTGGGGAAGAACTGGGCGATGACGGCTGTCGAAGCGTGAGCGCGGTGGGCAGTGCCAAAGGCGTCGTTGACATAGACATCCCCGAGTTTCGCCAGTCTTTCGGCGAAGGCCTTATCGCCTTTTTCCTCTTCTTTATAGAAGCGGAGATTTTCCAGCAGCACTACCTGACCGGGCTGTGCCTTTGCGATGGCCTTTTCCGCCGGCGAGCCGATACAGTCTTCGGCGAAGATGATGGGTGTCTTTAGTAGTTTGCGAAGGTGTGGCACCAGATGATTCAGCGAATATTTCTCGGTGGGCCCGTCTTTAGGCCGGCCGAGATGGCTCATCAGGATCGCTTTTCCACCATCGGCAAGGATCTTTTTGATCGTTGGGATGGCCGCACGGATACGGGTGTCGTCGGTGATATTGTATTTGTCGTCGAGCGGAACGTTGAAGTCGACGCGGACGAGTGCTTTTTCGTTGGCAAAATTATGCTGGCTGAACTGGCTCATAAGTATAGATAAAAAGGCCCGGCGAGTAGCCGGGCCGGGGGAGCAATCTTATTTGGAGATCATCTTTGCGAAGAAGTAGAGGGTGCGGACGAGCTGGCTGACATAGCTCATCTCGTTGTCATACCACGAGACGGTCTTTACCAGCTGTTGGTCGCCACCCGTGATGACGCGCGTTTGCGTGGCGTCGTACAGGCTTCCGTAGGAGATGCCGATGATATCACTGCTGACGATCTCGTCCTCGGTGTACCCGAAGCTTTCGTTGGATGCGGCTTTCATGGCGGCATTCACTTCTTCGAGGGTGACCTTTTTATTGAGGATCGTAACCAGCTCGGTGAGACTTCCGGTGAGCGTCGGTACGCGCTGGGCGCCCCCGTCGAGCTTACCTTTCAGTTTGGGAAGGACCAGTCCGATAGCCTTGGCGGCGCCGGTGCTGTTGGGAACGATATTGACTGCGGCTGCGCGGGCGCGGCGGAGATCGCCTTTGGGATGCGGCGCGTCCTGCGTATTCTGGTCGTTGGTATAAGCGTGGATCGTGGTCATGAGACCCGTGACGATGCCGAACTTATCATCGAGGACCTGGGCCATGGGCGCCAGACAGTTGGTGGTACAGGAGGCGCAGCTGATGATCGTTTCGCTGCCGTCCAGGATGTTGTGGTTGACGTTGAAAACGATGGTCTTCAGATCGCCTGTTGCCGGTGCGGAGATCACGACGCGTTTTGCGCCGGCTTTTAAGTGGGCTTCGGCCTTCTCTTTATCGGTGAAGAATCCGGTGCATTCCAGGACGACGTCGACATTATGGCCTTTCCAGGGAATTTCGGCCGGGTTCTTATGTGCGTATATTTTTATCTCATCGCCGCCTACGACGATGGAGTTCTCGGTAGCCTTTACTTCTTCCGCGAAACGGCCCTGTGCGCTGTCATATTTCAGCAGGTGAGCCAGAACTTTGGGACTCGTGAGGTCATTAATCGCCACTACTTCTATTCCTTCCAGACCGTGGATCTGGCGGAAAGCCAAACGTCCGATCCGGCCAAAACCATTGATAGCAACTTTAACTGTGCTCATAGACGAATGAATTTGAATTTTAAATTTTGAGGTAGCGAAGTTACGTTTTTGAGACCTAAATGATTGTAATTTTTTGGATATCAATTGAAAAGACGGCCTAATTTTTTTATAACCAAGGGATTGACGGGGGCGGTTGAGCGTTGGAGATAATGGGAAGCGACGGCGCCACGTCACCACCCGTGACGCCGGCTGCATCTCTCCGCGGCCTCTCGCGCGGATCGAAAAAACCATGCCGCCACGTATCTTGCTGTAATTGAAAGGAAGAGTCCGAAAAATTTGGCCGGCGTTTCAAACGCCTATATCTTTGCACTCCTTTCGAGGAAAACCGGCAATACGGTTCAATCCAACGCCGCGTTGGTCAATCGGTTAAGACGCCTCCCTTTCACGGAGGAATGAGGGGTTCGATTCCCCTACGCGGTACCTAAATTTGTCAGTAAGCCCCAATTGTTTATGATTGGGGCTTTTTATTTACTGAATATCAGAATCTTCTTCGGTCGACCTAAGATTTTTCACAGCGAGCTGTGTCTTCAATTAGCGATCCTCCGATTTCAGCAGATCTTCTTCTTTCTCATTTAATATAGATTGCACTATTCGTTGGCTCCCATTGATCTTTACATCCTGATCAGCGATGACCTTATGTGGCACCTAAAATTGAAGGCCATCTCAAATCGAGATGGCCTTCTTTATTCGTAATGAATGTTGCAAAGTTCAGGTTATTTCCCAATTCATAATTTTGCCGTGCCACATTTTGGTCTGCATTCAAGTGGTTTGAACTTAAGTCATCTCCTGGCAAGCAACTAATTCTTATTCTTCCTTCGCAAGAAAGCTAAAATTTTCATCGATCAATTTCTGCAATTAATTTTCAAATGAATCGGCGATAACTCTGAAACTGTCCGGGTCATGCAAGAAACGAACAATTTGCCCGACAGTTCCTTCCGGCGTCGGGTCAAAATCAATGAAGAGACTGGAGGTCCCTCTATTATTCATGCAATCAGAAAAACAAAGCCAAATAGACAGCGGCAGGTTCGGATCAATCCCCTTCCCTACCAGCTCGGCCATTCGTCGAAGTATTTCGCATAAATCTGCTGGATCGATTGCGTGTAAGGATTATTGGTCGGAATCTGCTCCACCGACTTACCGCGGGCTGAAGTACACTAACCTCTTCTCAGGAGATTGGCTAAACAAGGATTTGTAATAGTTCCAGTTAGATAATAAGGTGGCCTTCGCAATCAACAGCGATCGGCAAATACCGGGAGAAATACCGGAACAGAAAGAAGAAAGGAAGCATTCCCATCAGCATCGGGAGGCTGACAAACGAGAACCAGTTCTTCCGCGATCTGAAAATATTAATGCGGGAAAACGTCGCCGACCAGATCTGTTTGATGTTGGGTCGATAATTGCCCCATTGGGGTCATTAAAGTGCGAAGAAGGAGGATAAAGAAGGTCGTCAATGGACGAGCCTTTAAACATACAACCAGCATATTGGATAAATAATCTTGTTGCGGCGGAGCCGGTCAGGGCTTTTTGGTAACGTTCGCGGCGTTCCAGCCTTTTGGTCCCCTTTCGACGGTGTAGTTCACGATATCACCTTCCCTAACGGGGTAGGTAGTCTGGTTAATATGAAAAAACACCTTTGTACCATCATTTTGAAGTATAAAGCCAAAACCTTTTGTCCCGTCAAAATAGTCGATCTTACCTTCTTTGAGCGGATCTTCGACCTCAACCCTTTTTGGCACGCCGATTTCTATATCCTCCGCGTTGACCCGTTTTCTTTTTTTGGGGTCAGGCGGGGTGGAAGTGATGTAGCCGTTCTCGTCCACATAGGCCAGCATTTCATCCAAAGACTTGCCTTTCGCCTGGCTGGTCCGGCGTTCTTCCATTTTATCGCGCTTTTCCCGCTTTGCCTTTTGACGCTGCTTTTCTTTTTCTTTCTTGTTAAAGGTTTCTTTCGATTTCGCCATAGTTTTCCGTTTTAATTACCACCGATTGTTCCTGGATCCGCCGCCACTATTGCTACGGAAAGACATTTCTGTCCTGGGTCTGGCCCCCAGCACTTTAATACTGCGGCCATCGACCGTGGCTTTGTTAAGCTCAGCAATGGCCTTCCTGGCCGCCGCCTCGTCTTTCATCTCGACGAAACCGAATCCCCTCGATAGACCTGTTGCCTTGTCATTGATGATCCTGGCTGAGGTAATCTCGCCGTAAGGGGTAAAAAAACTCCATAGTGCAGAGCAGGATAATTGCCGTTGCCGGATGCGAGGCCTAAAGTAATCCTGTGAAGATAGGCCTTTATTTCGGCAACGCTTGTAGATAAAAAATTTACAGACTTTTTAGGAGTTACATCCATTGTTGAGGTTGACGACGACTTGAGTCATAATGTCCTTTTCATTCGGTTTGCTTTCGGCAATCATCAAAGTCAGTGCGACCAAGGCATTATCCGCGATGCGCTTTGATCCGTCTTCCTACCCAGCCGTCTTCCTCGTCGACGGCTCCAAAGGGCAGCAGGTCGACCTCCAAATCGCCTTTGTCGATCAGGACAAACGCATTCTCCTTGAATTGGCTGAA
>DASYSV010000184.1:0-5912 GCA_036010185.1 Puia sp. | reverse complement strand
CACCACGGTAAATATATTCGCTCCCCAGGCCTGGTGAGCGGCGGCAGCCAGGCTGATAAGACCCACAGCCGGCCAGACTCCCGTGGTCCAACGTATAAAGATGACGGGGACCACACACAAAGCACACAACAACATGGCCGTTTTGCGAGCCTTGTAGACCGCCCATCCCTTTTTGATCAGCCATCCTGACAGATAGCCCCCCAGGATGCTGCCCAGACTCGCTACGACATAGATCACGGATACATAGATCCACGAATGCTGCAGGTCCATTTGAAAAGTAGTATTCAACCAGGAGGGGATCCAAAAAAGATAGAACCACCAGATCGGATCCGTGAAGAACCGGCCCGCTATCAGCGCCCAGGTCTGTCTGAGCGTCAAAACCCTTCCCAAACCCGTCGCGTCGCTTCCCTCACCGGCATCACTGTTAATATATTCCAATTCGGCCTTGCCCAGCCGCCACTGCCTCGCGGGCACCGCATAAAATATCCACCAGAAGATCAGCCACACAAAACCTATCGCACCCGTCCAGATAAAAGCCGCACGCCAACCATAGCTCTCGTATATCCACATGACCAGGAACGGACCGATGACAGCTGCTATATTCGAACCGCTATTGAAAATACCGGTAGCAAACGCCCTCTCTTTTTTAGGGAACCATTCGGCAACCACTTTGATTGCTGCCGGAAAATTTCCTCCTTCTCCCAAACCAAGTGTGCTGCGTACGGCGCCGAAACCAAACGTGGTCCCGACAAAGGCATGGGCGATCGCTGCCAGGCTCCAGATGGAAATGGCGATCGAATAACCCACCTTCGTCCCGATCTTATCGGTAATCCTTCCGAGAAGCAACAACCCTATGGCATACGCCGCGGAAAAAGCGGTCACGATCCGCCCATAGTCCTTTTCCGACCAGTGGAGGTCCCGTGCCAGGGCATCCTTCAAAAGACCGATGACCTGTCTGTCCAGATAATTGATGGTTGTCGCAAAAAATAATAGGGTAACGATCACCCATCTGTATTTCCCAATGGCTTGCATCATCGTCGGTTTAAAAATACGGGAAAAAATCAGTAACCCGGATTCTGCTGAAGCTTCCCATTATAAGAATCCAATGTCGCCTGATCGATTGGGAACAACTCGCTCTTCCCGGGCGTAAAATCCTCTGCAATTGCTTGCCACAGCGGCAATCCGTCGATATGGCTGCTGGAAAGTGTAAGCTGATCGCGCCAATACGTTTTCGTATATCCCGATGGCGTAGTGGTAACACCCGGCGTATACAACGGCGGAACAGTTCCCCCGTTGGCCCCTCCATAAAACAGGATCGTTTCGCCGCTTTGTTTCCAGAAGATGAACCTGGGAATATTGGCATATGGACCGCCGCCGGTAGACATCTGCTGGATCTCGTCCCTGGCCTCCTGTATCTTGGCGCCAAGCAGGTTCCACCGGAGAAGGTCATATTTACGAATGCCTTCACCGCCGAATTCCAGGAGCCGCTCGTTCACGATGGCATTGAAGAACCCTGCATAATCCGTAGGTGTGACCCCGATCATATTCTCGTTGCCTTTGAACCCACGTTTGCGCACTTCTTCGAAGGCAGCGATATCGGCAGCATTGGGTCCCTGGTTCAATTCGTTATCCGCCTCGGCAAACATCAGCAACACGTCGGAAAATCGGATGAGAGGCCAGTTATATCCGCAATTCTGTACCGATCCCGGTAACAGGGGATTACGAAAGTCCCTGCCGAATTTGGCAGGTGTCAGCGATGTCAGCGTCCTGAAAGTACGCGTATTGTCGGCATTTACCGAGTACCAGCTGACCGTAATGTCCCTGCGCGTATCCAGCGAATCGAAGTCGTAATAATATTGGGGATTGACCGCGATGCCCCCGATCCCGGATCCATAACGGGAGTTCGTGGCCGTAACGGTGCTGCCATAGTTGCCCATCTTGGAGTCCGAGTTGCTATTGCCGCCCCCTGCCCCTACTTCGAACAGGATCTCGCCCCAGGGGTCGTATTGGAAACCACACAGGTATTTATGCCAGATATCACCGAACACCGGATCCAGGGTATGCTCATCCCTGCGTGCCATGAGATCGGCACATTCATCCCGCGCTATCTGGTAATAGGTGAGATAATCCGAGCGACGCTGCATCGTCCTGGTGTCGCTACGCAAAGAATATCCTCCCCGGAATAATGCGATCCTCGCACGGAGAGCCTTTACCGCGCCTTTCGTGATCCTCGAGTCCCTGGGCACCTCGGTCCGCCACGGCACGAGGTCTTCAGCCGTCTTCAGATCCGCGATGAGATGGTCATAGGTAGAATCCCGATCGGCCCTCGGAAGAAACAGGTTTTTATCCTGGTAGGAAGGTACGAGCGGCGCCGGTACGTCTCCCCAGTTGCGGACCAATTCGAAAAGGAATTGCGCCCTCAGCGTAAGCGATTCGCCATACAGCCGATGCAATTGCGCCTTGTCGCTCGTGTCTCCGTGAATATACATATCCATTTTCGGTATCTGCTCGATACAGAGATTGGCTTTTTCGACGCCTGAATAAAGACTGGTGAACGGGCTCCTCAGTACCGTATTGGACAGCAGCAATTGATAGCGTGCCATACCGCGACGACCGTTATCGATGTTGCCCGTCGTGATCATTTCATCGCAATCATACGGGAAATACTGGCTCATGATGTCGCCATAGGTGCCATCGCCCATCAGCTGGTCATATACCCCTATCACCGCGGTGTAGGCATTGTTGACATTGGAAAATACCTGCGGCAGGCTGAACTGCGAGCTGGGGCTCACCTGAGTGAACTTTTTACATTGAAAGGTGACCAGCGACAGGAATACCGTCGTCAGGACCACGAGCATATTGAACTTCGGCTTCATAAAAATGATTTGATGATGTTTAGAAATTGATGTTTGCTCCCAGCAGCCAGGTCCTGCCTCTCGGGTAACCGGCCAGATCGACACCCGGCGTCAGCGGGTCGGACCGCCGTGTGTTCACTTCAGGATCGTATCCGGAATAGCCCGTGATCGTATACAGGTTGTTCACCGTGCCGTAGATGCGGACGCCGGATATCTTTGCCCTTTGCAGGATCGATTTCGGAAGAGAATATCCCAATGTCAGGTTATTGATGCGGAGGTAAGAGCCATCTTCGACAGCCCAGGAGGTGAGATAATAGCGCTGATTGCGGACGGGGGACCATATCTTCGCATGCACGTTCATTTGCTCGAGTTCGTTCGGATCCGTCACCAGGTTGCCCTGGGCGTCGATATTCGTCCAACGGTTCTTCATGGTCGCCAGCATGTTCACGTCCTGGAAGCTGCCATCCGTCCACTGGGTCTTATTGGCGTTGTCGATCTTATTGCCATAGACGAAATTCACGAAAATGCTGAGGTCGAAATTCTTGTACGCGAATTGGTTGTTCCACCCTCCGAAGAATTTCGGATTCGCGTTCCCGATGACCGTCCGGTCGCTGTCCAGCGTAATGATGCCATCGCCGTTGATGTCCTTCAATTTGATCTGCCCTGGCTGTGCCGTGCCGTAGATCTGCGAGTCATCCGTTACCCCTTTTTTCAGGGTATACGCTCCGGTTGACGAATTATAATCGAAATCCGACACCTTATAGAATCCATCCGTGACCATGCCATACATCAGACCAACCGGGCTGCCAACCCTTACGAGAAAATCATCGGCGCCGTCGGCCCCCTGGTAACCCGAACTGCGGGTTTGCTGTTTCAATCCTCCCAGGTTCTCGACCCTGTTGCGATTGAACGAGATATTGAAATTGGACGACCAGCTAAAATCCCGCTTTTGGATAAGCGTACTGGCGATCTGGAATTCCAAACCACGGTTCGAAGTTCCCCCTACATTCTCCACCTGTGAGGTGTATCCCGTGGTGGGAGGGATCGCCACCTGCAACAGGAGGTCATCACTCGTATTGTAATAGGCATCCACGGTAAATTGCACCTTGTTGTTCAGCAGCGAGAGATCGAGCCCGAGATTGCGGGAAGCAGTCCTCTCCCATTTCAGACCGGGGTTCGCCAGCGCGGAGGGAGCAAAGCCGGGTAGCACCGTACGGTCGATCGCATACTGACCGGTGACGCCGTACAGCTGTTCATATAGCAGGTCGCCGATACGGTTGTTGCCGGCGACACCATATCCGAAACGCAGCTTGGCGTCATTGATGAAGGGTAAGTTTTCCATGAATTTCTCATGCGACAATCTCCACCCGAATGTGGCCGAAGGGAAGAGCATCAGCCCGTTGTCACTATTGAATTTGGAAGACCTGTCCGATCGCAAAGCGGCACTCGCGAGGAATTCGTTGTTATATTCATAGTTGATCCTGCCAAAAAATGACAACGTGCGATTGGGAGGATTTACCCCGCTGGTAGGAAGCGGCTCGGTAGAGCCGGATGGCGGCGAACCCAGACCCATGTTCGCCAAAGCCTGGTCGGGAGAGATATTTGACGGGAAATACCGGGTCTCCATATAAGTGTTGTTGGCGTTGACCTGGTAGATCTCCTGACCCAGCAAGACATGCCAGGTATTGAGACCTTCCCTGCCCGTCTTGCTATATTCCAGCGTATTGCTGTTGTTGATGGTGGTATTGTGCTGATAGCCGATAGAAGCCACCGGCATGCTGCCATAGTTGTGGGCGGTATAGGTCACCGTTCCATGGAACTGGTCCTGCGTAATGCTGGTATTATCGAACCCGACGGTGGTCCGGAAGGTCAGGTTCTTCAGCAGTGCGTAACTCAGGTAGCCGCTGATGTTGGTCCCGGTGGTCGGCACCCTTTTATACTCCTGCTGTGCAGATAGTACGGGATTCGTGATCTGGTTGGCCGCCGCGTAATAAGAGGGGTCGAAGCTGTTGGGGTCCGGTTCGGTGGGGATCGCCAGCGGCCGGTATTGGACGGAGTTGCGGAGTCCATTCGAAGTTCCCGAAATGGAGCTGGTCCCATTGCCGGTGACCACCTGGTCCATATAACGCACCGCGATGCCGACCCTGAGCCGGTCTGCCTTGTGGTCGAGCCTGAAATTAACCAGTTTCCGATCCAGGCCGGAATTGATCATCAGGCCGTTCTCGATATTATCGGTGAGACTGAGATTAAAAGTCGTGTTTTGATTCCCTCCGCTGACCACGACATTATGATTCTGGAAACCGGCTTTCCGGAAGACCTGGTCCTGCCAATCCAGCGGGGTTGATTTCTTATATACGCTCAGGGTGTCCCAGGTGCTGCCGTATTCGTGGAAAAAAGAACTGTCTGTAAGCTTCGTGAGCTTGTACCGCTCATATTGCCAGACCACGAAATCATAAGGACTGAGTACGGGTATGTGCTTCGTCAACTCGTCGAATCCGAAGGACGCGTTATAGCTGACCCTCGTCCTGCCCGCAATCCCGGACTTGGTGGTAATGATCACTACCCCGTTGGCGCCCCTGGCGCCATAGATCGCGGTGGAAGCCGCATCCTTCAGGACGTCTACCGAGGCAATGTCCTGAGGCGAGATCGTCGACAACGCATTCTCTACCTGGATGCCGTCCACTATATATATAGGTGAGTTGTCCTGGGTGATGGAGCCGCCGCCGCGTATCGTGACGGTCACGTCCGCCCCTGGTGCGCCTTCCGTGCTGCTGATGTTCACACCCGCCAGCCGTCCTTCCAACGCCTGCGCGGCGGACGACAGGGGGAAGTCCTTTATTTGTTTGGAATTTACCGAAGACACTGCGCCTGTCAGGTCCCTTCGATGCATCGTCTGATAACCGACGACCACGACGTCATCGAGCGAAGAGTTGCTTTTTTCCAGTACGACGTCAATGACAGACCTGCCATAGACTTTTACCTCTTGGGTAGAATAGCCCACATAGGTAAACACCAGCACGGCCTTTTCCATCACCGGAATACGGAGCGCATAGTTGC
>DASYSV010000173.1:0-3084 GCA_036010185.1 Puia sp. | reverse complement strand
GAATTCCACGAATCGTAGTTCGAAGAATACCCATATTGAACGTCGCCTTTTGCCAGGGTATAAACCAGCTGGGAGTTAATGTAGGTGCTGCTCACACCACCACCCGAAAATTTGGCATAGGCTCCCGAGATACCGCGCATGAGTTTTAGCGTTACGCCCCCGTTCAGCCGGCCCACCTCATCATCGATCAGCGTCTTACTATAGGTCCCATAGAGCTCCAGCCACGTACTGCTCACCGCTTCACCTTCATATGACGAAGTGCCGTAATTCATTGCAAAGAACTGGTTGAAATTCCCGATCGTATCGATGTAAGCGAACGGCGACATCCGCACGGCCCCATAGCTCTTCAGGTTGGCCCCAAAGGAAATGGCCTGCTTGCGATTCAGCGCCAGTCGGACATTCAGAAGGTGCAGGTTGTAATTTACGGCGCCATACCGACGCATATACCCGCTGTTCCAGTAATAATCGAGACTGTCCCTGCGGTGGATGAAGGGGTGGAGATAGGATAAATTCGTGACCGTGATAGCATTGGTCGTAGTCTTTAGCTGGGCGGAGAAGATCGTTATGTCCCACTTATAGGGTGTGCTCAGGATCGAGGCCGGGTTATTGGCTACGCCCAACGATCCCGCATACGGCGATCCTTGTATGCCCTGATAATCCTGCGCCGTTCCTTCCAGGCACAGGGTACAGATCAAACCGATAATTAGAACTCCTTTTGCGCGACATTTCATGAGAAGTAATTGATATGTGCCGTCTTAGAACGGCTGTCCATGGGTCTGTCTGATCAAAAATGAAACCAGTTTTGGGAAAGGTTTTAATGAATGTACCAGGAAATTGGCCCCGCGCTCACTCCCCAACCAGCGTTGCAACGATCTACCCATCCACAACCTTTTGCCGAATTGGCTATTCCACCGGTCGATATATTCCTGTTCCATCTCGTAACGGGCTATTTCATCCTTCAGAAAACTCTCTATACAACGACAGGCGATCTGACTCCCATGCAGCGCCATGCTCATCCCATTGCCTGACAAAGGCGGCACCATCCCCGCTGCATCCCCAACGAACAGGATATGGTTCTCGACCTGTGTCTTTTTTTCGAAACTGATCTGTGAGATCGTCACCGGCTGTTCGAAGAGAGGGACCGCCGATGCAAATACTTCTTCCAGGAACGGATTTTTCCGCAAAATATTTTTTTCCATTTCCGGGATCGAATTTCCGCTGACGCTCAGGTTCTCGGCAGCAGTCATATAACAAAGGCAATAACGGTCCTCTTCGACCTTCGATATACCGCAATACCCGTTCCTGAAAAAATGAAGACCGATCTGGTCGGGAGGGTATTCGGTGCGCACATGGTATTTTACCCCGACAAAATTATTGAGCTTATCCGACCGCTTGCGGATGAAAGCCCGTTTCCAGCGGACGTCCAGGTTACTTCTTTTGCCGAAGGTACCGCAGGCTACCCGCGACTCGAAATCGCCGGCGCTGGTCCGGACCCTGAAAACCGATCGTTCGAATCGGATGTCCGTGACGCGCACCGATTCATATAGCTGCACGCCCGCCGATCGCGCAATATTGGCCAGCGCGGCATCGATCTTATACCGGCTGATACCGAATCCGCCAAGCGGCAATTCCTGCCGCAGCGAGCAGCCATCGGGTGCAGAAAGCATCAGCGTCCGGATGATGGGCAGATTCCAGTCGCTGAGGGGTAATCCCAGCTCCTGCAGGAAATTCCAGCTTTCCAGGCTGATATATTCGCCGCAGACTTTGTGATAAGGATAGGTTTCCTTTTCAAAAAGGACTACCCCGTAGCCGGCTTTGACCAATTGGATGGAAAGTGCCAGTCCGGCCAGTCCTCCGCCTGCTATGATGACGTCATACATATCGTTTTCTCCCGACCACGAGCCACCGGAAAGCCCATTTCCACTTCAATTGACAAGATCCGGTCAGGGCCTGCCCCAACAAGCTTTCCCACTCCTTGCGCCGGAACCCCCGCAACACGGAAAGAGGAGCGTCATGCTTCACCAGGTAGGAGGTAGAAAATCCAGCCGTCAGCCACCGGATCGAATGATAAGCCACCGGATGGCGGTGCAGATCATTGATGAACCAACCCAATCCGGCATGCTCCTCCATCCATCTTAGCTGAAAGATAAGCTCTTCATTGTTAAAATGGTGACAAAAAAGCGATGAGAAAATTACATCTGGTTTGTCTATTGTGAACCGTGCGTCCCTGTAGTCCGAATGCACCCACTCGGCTTCCCCACCCTTCCATGTTTCCCTGGCTACCGATAAACAATGAGCATTCTTATCGATGCCCGTGACTTTCACCTCGATGCCCTGCTTTTGACACCAGCGGTATAGCACTCTGAGATTATCCCCGCCACCGCAACCGATCTCACAAATGCTGAGTCTCCGCCGGCCCCGGGCCAACTGCTTCAATCCTGCGATGCTGATTGAATGTCCGCCCAGCCAGGTATTGATAAAGTCCAGCTCCCGCATATTCCGCTCGATATCCCCGAAAGGGATATCGTCCCTGTCCAGCAATTCCGTGTCATTGCTTCGCCTTGAAAAATCAAGTCTCGCCGGCATAAGACGAAATTAATGGGTTTGTGCTATGAAGGTTTCCATGGTAAGACCGGGGCCGAATGCCGCCCCGAAGATACAATTGGATTCATGATACGAAAGCCCCTCCATGATATGCTGCAGGACAAAGAGTATCGTGGGAGATGACATATTCCCGTATTGTCGAAGGATCGTATAGCTCGGGTCCAGATTCCCGTTGGAGAAAGAAAGACTCCGATGAATAGCGTCGAGGATCTTCTTGCCACCCGGATGCACGCACCAGTGCGTGATCTCCTGCCGCTGCACCCCGCCCTTTTCCAGTGCATGTTCGACCAGGCCGGCAATATCGGTGCTGATCAGATCCGTCACATAGTTGGACAGACCCATGCGGAAACCCGTCGAAGACACATCCCAGGTCATTTCCTTCTTCCCTCGTGATACGATCTCCGAATAGAAATGTTTCAGCTGCAGCCCGCGCCCGGCATCCTTATCCGGCACGATCAGGGCCGCCGCCGACCCGTCCGC
>DASYSV010000149.1:0-4795 GCA_036010185.1 Puia sp. | reverse complement strand
GCACCGGCGAACAAAAACGGTCTTTCACGCACGTCGAAGATATCTGCCGCCAGATATTCCGGGTCGTGCAGGACCCCCAAAGCAAGAATAATACTTTCAATATTGCCGGGGAGACTTATTCATTGAAGGAAGTGGCGGATGCCATTGGGCGAAAATTTTCGGTCCCGACGGTCCTGACCCCCTGGCCGGCCATCGATGAAAAGCTGGAAAGCGGGGACACGATCTTCGATTCCGCGAAGCTCGAAAACCTGATGCGAAACCCTTTACAAAATAGTTTTACCACATGGCTGCAAACAGTGGCATGACTCCCCTGGTCAGCGTGCTGATGACGGCGTACAACCGCGAAAAATACATCGGCAGCGCAATGGAAAGCGTGCTCAACTCCGGCTACAAAAACCTCGAGCTCATCATCGTCGACGATGGCTCGAAGGACAATACGGTGGAGATCGCGCGCGGATATGCCGACAAAGATCCGAGGGTCAGGGTATATATCAATGAGAAAAACCTCGGCGACTATCCCAACCGGAACCAGGCCGCCGCCTATGCCAATGGCAAATACCTGAAATATGTAGACGCCGACGATTATATTTATCCCTGGGGGCTTGGCTTGCTGGTCGATATGATGGAAGCCTTCCCGTCGGCGGGATGGGGTCTCTGTTCGCTGGAGCAATACGTTCCAAAACCGTTCCCCTTCCAGCTGAGCCCGAAGGAAGCTTATGAGTTCCACTACCTGGGGCCGGGACTCTTCCATAAGGCGCCGCTTTCTTCGATCATCAGGACGGATGCCTTCCGTTCGGTGGGTGGTTTCGCGCCGATAAGAATGGCGGGGGATTTCGAGATGTGGCACAGGCTGGGTCAGAAATACCCTGTGGTGCTCATGCCGCATGGCATTGTTTGGTACCGCGAGCATGATGCGCAGGAAATGAACAGCCATCGGAAATTCATCCGCACCTACGTCGACATCACATTGAAGTATTTCTCCGACGCGTCCTGTCCGCTGGATAAGCCAACCGTTCAAAAGATCCTGCGCGCCGGGCGACGTTCCATCTATAAGGAAGTGCTGAAGGGCGCACTGACGCTGAATACCCACCGCATCGCGGACAATTGGATCCGCCTAAACCAGTACCGACATGCTTCAAAAGATCGCCTATTTTCTTAAACGCCCTCTTCAGTTACCCATCGTATTGCTGACGAAGACCATTCCTTATTTCCGTTGGATCTACAGGACCAGGGACTACCAGAATTACGTGAACTTCGAGTTCTGGTTTACACAGAAAATTTTAAATTGGGGTGGCAACAGAAAGGCCTATTGGCCGGTCCACTTCACCAGCAAGGTATATGACGTGGAGAACATCCTCGTCGGCATCGACGCCTATCCGGGGACCATGGGGGGCTGTTATATTACCGGGAGGGGAGGGCTTACGATCGGAGATTATACCCAGATCGCCCCCAATGTGGTGATCGTTACTGCCAACCACGATCTATATGACTCCCGGAAGCATATTTGCAAACCGGTGAAGATAGGCAGGTACTGCTGGATCGCCGCCGGCGCCAAGATCATGCCGGGCGTTGAGCTGGGCGACTGGACCATCGTCGCGGCCGGCGCGGTGGTCACGACCTCCTTCCCGGATGGATATGCCGTCCTCGGAGGGGTGCCGGCCAAAAAAATCAAAGACCTTGAAAAAGAAAAATGTGTCGAATTTCGTTGTGAGCATGAGTATCATGGATATATCCCTGCATCCAAATTCAAGAAATTCAGAGAGAAAAATCTAAAAATTTGACCATTATAGTCAACTACGGGCTCGGCAATCTCACCTCTATTAAGAATATGTGCAAGCGAATAGGGGTGGAGGCTGACATCTCCGGCGATCCCGCCAGGATAGAGGAGGCCGACAAGCTGATCCTTCCCGGCGTGGGCCATTTCAAAAAAGGAATGGAGAACCTGAATAGCGGCGGCACCAGACAGCTGCTCGATCGCCTGGTGCTGGCGGAGCGGCGGCCGATACTCGGCATTTGTCTCGGCGCCCAGTTGATGACCGGCCACAGCGAAGAAGGCGATGTCGACGGACTGGGGTGGGTGGATGCGGTCACCGTTCGATTCGAAGAGGCCGCGATGAATGGGCTGAAAATCCCGAACATGGGCTGGAGGGAGATCAACCGGTGCGGCGAGAGCCCGCTATGGGCCGATCTGCCGGCCGAATCCCGGTTTTATTTCGTTCATTCATATCATTTTCGGTTCACGCAACCCGATGAGGTCACGGCCACTGCCGTATATGGTTACGAATATGCCTGCGCGTTCCGGAAAGACAACATCTTCGGAACCCAGTTCCACCCCGAAAAAAGCCATAAATTCGGGATGAAGGTGTTGGAAAATTTTTTCAAAGGATAACCGTCCATGAGCCTGGTACGTATCATACCCGTTCTGTTGCTGAAGGAAGGAGGTCTGTACAAGACCGTCAAATTCAAGGAGCCCAAATATGTCGGCGACCCCATCAATACGGTAAAGATCTTCAACGAAAAGGAGGCGGACGAGCTGGTATTGCTCGATTATACTGCCACGCGGGAAAAAAGAGACCCCGATTTTAAAAAGATCGCCGAAATAGCCGGAGAGGCGTTCATGCCAATGACCTATGGCGGAGGGATCAGGACCCTGGAGAACGCCAAAAAAGTCTTCGATTCGGGTTTCGAGAAGATCGTGCTGAATTCGGTCCTGTACAACGATCTTTCTATTATTGAAGGGATAGCCAATATTTATGGCGCTCAAGCCGTTGTAGGGAGCATCGATGTAGGACGGAACCTTTTCGGAAAGCAAAAAGCATATTCGGTGTCTGGCACGAAGAATTCGGGCCTTTACCCCGTCGGGTGGGCCACGACGCTGGAAAAAGCCGGCGTCGGCGAGATCTTTCTCAACGCTATCGACCGGGACGGCACCTGGGAAGGATATGATATCCCGCTCATCAGGGCAGTCAGCGCGGCGGTAAAGATCCCGGTGGTTGCCTGCGGCGGGGCATCGGGAATGGCGGATATCGAACGGGCGGTCCGGGAAGGAGGCGCATCGGCAGCAGCAGCCGGCAGCCTATTCGTTTATCAGCGAAAGGGTATGGGGGTACTGGTCAGTTTCCCTACCCAAAAACTAAAGATATGAGTGGATTAAAATTCGGAATTATCGGTTGTGGCCGTATCGCCCAACGGCATGCGGAGCACATTCAAAAGACGGGACAACTGATCGCGGTTTGCGATATAGAGGAGAAAAAGGCCGCGGAACTCGCGGCAAAATATGGGGTTAAATCGTACAAATTGGTGAAAGACATGCTTTCGGCGCATCCCGAAATGGAAGTGGTGGCCGTCTGCTCACCCAACGGTCTGCATGCCACGCACACGATCCAGGCGTTGAAAGCAGGGTTTCACGTCCTTTGCGAAAAACCCATGGCCCTTAGCGTACAGGACTGCGGTGACATGATCAATACGGCGGAAAAGTCCAACAAGCGGCTCTTCGTCGTCAAGCAAAACCGGTTCAACCCACCGGTGGTGGCTGTCAAACAGCTGATCGAAGAAGGACGACTGGGGAAGATCTTTAGCGTCCAGCTCAGCTGTTTCTGGAATCGCAACGAGGAATACTACCGCAATTCCTGGAAAGGAACGAAAGACCTCGATGGAGGTACCCTATTTACCCAGTTCAGTCATTTTATCGATCTGCTCTATTGGATCGTCGGGGATGTCAAGGAGGCGCAGGCGCTGATCGGCAACTTCCATCACCAGGGCGCCATCGAATTCGAAGACACCGGCTGCGTCAGCCTCAAATTCTATAACGGCGCGATCGGGACGATCAATTATACGGTGAACAGCTTCGGCGGGAATATGGAAGGGTCGCTGACCATTTTCGGCGAAAAAGGAACGGTCAAGATCGGCGGTCAATACCTCAACGAGCTGGAATACCAGAAGATCGACGGGTATGAGATCAAAGACCTTCCCCCCGGCAATCCGCCGAACAATTATGGACAGTATCTCGGCTCGATGAGCAATCATGACAAGGTCTATCAGAATGTCGTCGAAGTATTGACGAATGGCGGTGTGATCGCAACCAACGGATTCGAGGGACTGAAAACGATCGAGATCATCGACAAGATATATAGCAGCGCGCCTAAGCAGCAATTTTAAAACATCGAACTGACGAAAATGAGCTACGCGAGAAGTTATGTGCAATGTGCCCATTGTATCATGGACACCAATGATGACCCCGATATCACCTTCAATGCGGAAGGCGTTTGCAATCATTGCCAAACATATAAATACGAGGAAGAACATTACGTATTCAGCGGGGAAGAAGGACAGCGGAGATTCGACGATTATATCCGGCAAATGAAGGAAGACGGGAAGAACAAGCCTTATGACTGCATCATCGGTATCAGCGGTGGAGTGGACAGCTCTTATCTGGCCCTCGTCGCCAAAGAGAACGGTCTTCGCGCCCTCGGCGTTCATTGCGACAACGGATGGAATTCCGAGCTGGCGGTCAACAACATCGAGTCCATCGTCAAGACACTCGATATGGATCTTTATACCTATGTCATCGACTGGGAAGAGTTCCGGGATATCCAGCTGTCCTATTTCAAAGCGAACGTGATCGATATCGAAGCCATTACCGACCTGGCATTCCGGGCGGTCCTCGAAAAGACATCCATCAAATACAATCAAAAATATTTCCTCTCCGGGGATAATGTCGTGACCGAATCCGTTTTGCCAAGGGCCTGGATATGCAAGGACTATCAAAATCTGATCAATATTCACAAACGGTACG
>DASYSV010000142.1:0-7172 GCA_036010185.1 Puia sp. | reverse complement strand
TGCAAAAGCAACAGGAACAGCTGATACATGCCCTGGATTTTCCTACCGAGAACAGGCTGCAATTGGTGGAAACGCTGCTCGACGAGCTGCCGGAGGTCGTCAGGGGCCAGTTCAAAGTGTGTTTTTGCGGACCGACAGGGTCGGATGCAGTGGAGGCGGCTATCAAGCTGGCCAAGCATAAGACGGGAAGGGAAGGGGTAATCGCTTTTCACGGGTCCTATCACGGAATGACCTCCGGCGCCCTCTCCGCCACCAGCAATGTCAGTCTCCGTTCGAGACTGGGTTCCCTGGTGCCGCACATCGATTTCATTCCCTACAGCTATTGTTACCGGTGTCCTTTCGGGAAGGACAGGGACTCCTGTGACCTGGAATGCGCCGGCTACCTGAGATATATCCTGGAGAACCCACATTCCGGCATTGTCCGGCCCGCGGCCATTCTCCTGGAGCCGATACAGGGAGAAGGCGGCTCGATCGTGCCGCGCGCGGGGTTCCTGGAAGAGGTGGTGCGCATCGCACGGGAGAAGGATATCGTAGTCATCTTCGATGAGATACAATGCGGGTTCTTCCGGACCGGCGATTGCTGGGGGTTCCAGGGCAGTCGTGCAATACCGGATATCATTACCATGTCCAAGGGGCTGGGGGGTATCGGGTTTCCGATCAGCGCCATCCTGTATAATACATCGATCGAGTCCTGGGGGGCGGGGGATCATATCGGGACCTTCAGAGGCAACCAGGTAAGCATAGCCGCCGGCAACGGCGCTTTCGACTTCGTACGGCGCTATGATATTGCGACGCACGTAAAGGAGATGGGCGAATACCTCATGTCGCGGCTGAGAAGACTGAAGGAGGAATTCTCCGTCATCGGCGAAGTGAGGGGCGAGGGCCTCATCATCGGTATCGAATACGTAAAGGACCCTTTATCGCGGACACCGGACCCGGAGATCGCCAGGAAGATCCGGAAGAATTGTTTCCAGGCGGGGCTGCTGTTCGAATTGGGTGGTCACTATGGCAACGTGATCCGTTTTCTCCCGCCATTGATCGTCAACAGGCAGATCATCGACAATGCCCTCGCGATATTCGAACGCGCGCACGAAGCAGTGATGGCGACGGCATCGGCTGTCAATTAATCAATAGTATATGAACTGTTCCTTCGCCAGGATAGGGGCTGTATGCCTCCTTATCCTCTTCTCGTCCTTCGGCTTCCGGCCACAGGGTAAGGGAAAGATCCTTTGGGACCGTTTTGGGGTCCCTCATATTTACGGCAGCGACCTGAGCCAGATGTATTATGAATTCGGTTGGGCACAGATGCACAACCATGCCAACCTGGTCCTGCGTTTGTATGGACAAGCCAGGGGCCAGGCTGCCGCCTATTGGGGCGATCAGTATCTGGCCTCGGATAAGCAGGTGCGGCTTTTCCAGATACCCGAACTGGCAGAAAAAGAGTATTCCCGGCAACAGCCTGCATTCCGGAAATGGCTGGATGCGTTTGCAAACGGGATCAACGCCTATGCCACGGCGCATCCGGATGCCATCAGTACGGAGAACAGGCAGGTGCTTCCGGTCCGTGGACAGGATGTGCTGGCGCACGGCATCCGGATCATCTTTTTGCGTTTTGTGGCAGGCGACAATCTCGGGTTGCCTTCGCGGACCGGCAAAGCCGGCTCCAATGGCTATGCCATCGGTCCGTCCAGGACCTTGTCACATCATACCTTGTTGCTGGCCAACCCGCATCTTCCCTGGGGTGACCTGTACACCTTTTTTGAAGCGCATCTGCAGGCTCCCGGGTTCAACGCGTATGGGGCAGCCGTGGTGGGGCTGCCCGTCCTCAACATAGCCTTCAATCTACATCTTGGATGGACCCTGACCGTCAATACCATCGATGCATGCGACCGGTATGAGCTGAGCCTGCAAGGGGATGGGTATATCCTGGATGATCATACGGTACCATTTGAAAAAAAAGAGGTGTCCCTTCGGATAAAACAAGCCGACGGCAGTCTCCGGGAAGAAAGGATGGAATGTCTTTACTCCAGGCATGGACCGGTGATCGGGTCGCAGGAAGGCAAGGCGTATGCCATCCGGATAGCGGGCATGGAGAATCCCGATATTTTATATCAATGGCACCGGATGGCCGCAGCCCGCGATTCGAAGGAGTTCGAGACGGCATTGAAGATGATGCAGCTGCCCATGTTCAACGTCATCTATGCCGACGATAAAGGGCATATCCTGTACCTGTTCGACGGCAATGTACCGGACCGTTCTGAAGGGGATTGGAAATTCTGGAACGGTACCGTGGACGGTCGGTTTTCGAAATATATCTGGGATCGGACGTTGCCTTATGAGGACCTCCCCAGGCTATGGGACCCGGTTACGGGTTTTGTGCAGAACGCCAATGATCCGCCGTGGAGCTGCACATATCCTGCCTTGCTGGATCCCGGGAAATACCGGCTATACATATCCCCGTCGGGCATGCCGCTACGGCCGCAGCGTGCGGTGAATATGGTGAGGAGAGATTCCTTCGTCACAGCAGAGAGGCTGGCGGGTTATAAGCTGAATACAGGCATGGAGGCTGCCGACCGGTTTTTGAACGATCTGTTGGCGGCGGTGCAGGCCTATCCCGACTCATTGGCTGCGGCGGCCGCAGCCGTGTTGCAAAAATGGGACAGAATGACGGACAGCGACAGCCGCGGAGCGGTGCTGTTCGCCCGGTGGTTCGACAAGATGACCCCGGAGATGTTCCATACGCCCTGGAGTCCCGGGGACCCGCTGACGACTCCGGCCGGGCTGAAAGATCCACGGGCAGCCGTCCATCTGCTGGATCTGGCGGCTGAGGAAATACTAAAAGAAGACGGGCGCCTGGATATTGCGTGGGGAGAGGTCTATCGGTTCCGGCTAAACGAGATGGATTACCCGGCCAATGGCGGGTCGGCGCAATACGGCATCTACCGGACCATCTACTATGCGCGGGATAAGGATGGGAAATACCGGGCCGTTGCGGGGGATAGCTATGTCGCCATCACTGAATTCGGCAAAGAGGTGAAAGCATGGGTCCTGCTCAGCTATGGGAACGCTTCGCAACCGGGCAGCAAACATGCGGGCGACCAGTTGCTGTTGCTTTCCCGTAAACAGCTCCGCACCGCCTGGTTGGGCAGAAAGGATATCTTGTTGAACCTGGAGGAGAAAGAAATCTTCTGACAAATCTAATTTTACTATGTCTGCTTTAAGGGAACCGAAGGAGATACTCGAACGCATCGGCCAGGTCGAAGCACATCTCCGGCTCATCGAGGAAAATTTTCGTCAGGAGATGACCAAACCTTATTTCCACCGGAGACGGAACTTCTGCATCTTCCTTCACCTGGAAAAGAAATGGTATGGCGAGATCCTGAAAGAGCTAAAATGGGTCCTAAATGGCTAGAGATATCATTGCCGTAACCTGGGGCGGTCTCGGAGACGTGCTGATGTGTACGCCCGCTTTCCATGCGATCAAAGAGGCCCACCCCGATCGCAGGGTGATCGTTTATTGCTCGCGCGAGGACCACCGGAACGTATTGCTGCAAAATCCGAACATCGATTCGCTACGGGTGCTTTTACCGAAATACATGTGGCGATATCCGCGTCATTTGTATGCTTACCTCTTCAACAGCGAGGGGCTAAAATATTACGACAGCAAGCGTTTCAAGTTCTATTATCTGTTCTTTCAGCATGTGCCATCCGTCCTGTATGAACAAAAACATGTTATGGACATACTGCCCGAGATATTCGGAGATCTGGCCATCGATGTGAGTAGAAAGAAATGCGAGCTTTATTTCACCCGGAATGAGGAGGAAAAGGCCCGATCCGCGGTTGCGCCGTATAAGAACATTGTCTTTGTGCACGTCCATTCCAAATGTTCGGAGAACCATCACTGGTTGCCGGAAAGATGGAACGAATTGGTAGCGTCCCTGCCGCAATATACCTTTATCCAGGTGGGCGGGAAGAATGAGACGCCGGTGAGGAGCGCCGTCGACTGGAGGGGGAGGACAGGATTGCGGGAAGCGTTCTGCCTGTTCAAACATGGCGACGCATTCGTCGGAGTGGATTCTTGTTTTGCGCATGTCGCCAATGCCTTCAATGTGCCCGGCGTTGTCCTGTTCGGCGATTCCTCGCCCGTCTTCGTCGGGCATAATACCAATATCAATATCTACAAGGGCCTGAGCTGCTCGCCCTGCGAAGAATACCTCAACGGACATGCCTGCCCGATCGGCCATTCCTGCATGAACCTCATTACGGTGGAAGAGGTCCGGGAATCCCTTCTCAGACAGCTCGCAGTGCGTAAACGCGCTTATGTCGAAAAAGTTTAATATTTACGGAAAAATCGATAACTTCGGGATGCAACATTTCGTTTGACAATCCGTCTTTCTGGCAGGCACATTGTCAACACCATTCAATCTTATCGTATGTTTAAGAACAGCCTCAAACTGGCTTGGCGCAATCTCCTGAAGGATCGTCTTTTCACCCTCCTCAATCTCGTTGGTCTCGCTACTGGCCTGGCCTGTACACTGCTGATCTACCTATGGGTGAATGATGAGCTGCATATGGACAGGTTCAACAGCGACGACAGCCGGCTTTACCAGGTGATGAAAAATTCGCCGACGCCAACGGGTATAGAGACCGTGCCGAATACGCCCGGCCTGCTGGCGTCGACCCTGGCCCGGCAAATGCCGGACGTTGAATATGCGGTGGCAGTGATCCCTCCTTCGTGGTTCGACAGGAAAGGGATCATTACGTACCAGGGTCATCTTTTCGAAGCAAGCGGGCAGTTCGCCGGCAAAGATTTTTTCAACGTTTTCTCCTATGATCTCCTTCGGGGGAACAGGGAGGAGGTAATGAAGGATAAGGGCGCCGTCCTGATCTCCGACGACCTGGCCAGGAGAGTCTTTGGCTCCGCCGACGATGTCGTCGGCAAAAGCATAGAATGGAACCAAAAGGACTTTAGCGGGGTCTATCCCATAGCCGGGGTCTTCAGGAAACCTTCTGCCAATTCCACCTCCCAATTCGATGTTCTCTTCAACTATGACCTGTTTGTGGATAAGTACCCAAAGATGACGGATTGGGGGAACAGTGATCCCAGCTCCTATGTGGTGCTCAAGCCCGGTACGGATGCCGTGGCATTTGACAGGAAGATCGCGGGTCTTATCAAAGCCAATTCCCACGACTCGCAGGAGACCTTGTTCATGCAGAAATTTTCAGACAAATATCTCCATAACCATTACGAGAACGGAGCGCCTTCGGGGGGCAGGATAGAATATGTGCGGCTGTTTTCCATTATTGCCGCATTCATCCTGGTGATCGCGTGCGTCAACTTCATGAACCTGTCCACGGCCAAAGCGGTGAGCAGGATGAAGGAGACGGGTATCAAAAAGGTGATAGGTGCGCCGCGGTACACACTTATCCTGCAATACCTGAGCGAGTCTTTGCTCATGTCATTTCTCTCGGCACTGGTGGCGGTCGGGATGGTCCTGCTGGTGCTGCCCCAATTTAATACGATAACGGGAAAAGACATGCACCCGGATTTCGGCGCTGGTTTTATCCTTACAGTGCTGGCGATCACATTGATGACCGGCATCATTGCAGGCAGCTATCCGGCAATTTATCTTTCGAGTTTTCAGCCCGCGGCCGTGCTTAAGGGCAAACTAAAGAGCAAAGTAGGCGAGATGATGGTGAGAAAGGCTTTGGTCGTGTTCCAGTTCACCCTGTCGGGCATCTTTATCATCGCCGTGCTGGTCATCTATCGCCAGATGCAATTGGTACAAACGATCAACCTGGGGTACAACCGCGACCATCTTGTTTATTTCGACAAAGGCGGGATGGCCTTCGCTGATAAGCAGGATTATGCTCCCGGCGGAAGATACGAGGCCAGCCTGGATAACTTTCTGCAAAGGGTAAGGAGCATCCCCGGGGTGGCTACGGCAGCCAATTTCAGACATAATATCACGGATCGTAACGGGGGTACCTATGACCTGTCGTGGCCCGGGAAAGACCCCAATTCACGGATCGATTTTACCGATTTGGGGGTAGGGTATGGCTTTATAGAAACGATGGGCATTCAAATGCTCGAGGGGAGGCCCTTTTCCCGGGATTTCGGTTCGGACAGATCGAGTATCATCTTCAATGAGACCGCCATCAAAAAGATGGGTATAAAAGACCCGGTGGGAAAGGTCATCCATGTATGGGGCGAAGACCGGCAGATCATCGGCGTAGTGAAAGACTTTCACTTTCAGTCCTTATACGAAAATATTAAACCCTGTTTTTTCGATTTTACCTTCAACCAGCGGGCTGCCAAGATCATGGTGCGGTTAAAAGCCGGTCAGGAAAAGCTGGCGCTCGATGGTCTCGAGCGGCTGTATAGAGAAGAAAATCCAGGAATACCTTTCGAGTACAAGTTCCTCGACGACGATTACCAGGCATTGTATGCTTCGGAAAAACGGGTCGCGGCCCTCTCCCGGTATTTTGCCGGGTTGGCGGTCATTATTTCCTCTCTGGGGCTGTTTGGGCTATCGGCTTTTATGGCGCAGAAGAGGCAAAAGGAGATCGGTATAAGGAAAGTGATCGGTGCATCTACCGGCAGCGTAGTCCTGCTGCTATCGAAGGATTTTGTACAGTTGCTGCTGATAGCCATATTGGTGGCATTCCCCGTGTCGGGGTGGGTCATGGACCATTGGTTGAAAGGATTTGCCTATCGGGTGCCCATGAAGGCGGATATCTTCCTCATAGCTGGGTTGCTCATCTGTTTTATCACTTTGCTCTCCGTAAGCTTCCAATCGGTGAGAGCCGCCATATCCAGTCCGATCAGGAGCATCCGGACCGATGGCTGACCGCAAAGATCCATGAATTCCCCACATCCCCTCGTATCCTGTCTCTGTCTGACGAGACAGCGTCCATTGCAGCTGAAAAGAGCGATCGGGTCGTATATTTCCCAAACGTATCGCCCCCTCGAACTGCTGGTCCTCGTCCGTGATGATGATCCGGAGTCAAAAGCCGTCGTACTGTCGTATGGCCGCGACGATATCCGGCTCATCGAATTTGCCGGACAGCCGGAACGATCGCTTGGAGAGCTGAGAAACCTGGTGATCAGCCATTCGCGCGGCGAGTATTTCTGCCAATGGGACGACGACGATTGGTACCATAATGAACGG
>DASYSV010000118.1:0-4788 GCA_036010185.1 Puia sp. | reverse complement strand
CGGGCGGCGGCCGAGCGGGGGATAGGTGTTCTGGTCGATGCGGAAGAGACATGGATACAGCATCCCGTGGATGTGCTGACGATAAACATGATGGATCAGTTCAACAAGGGGCGTGTGGTCGTCTATAATACGATACAATTGTACCGTACGGACAGGCTGGGTTTTTTGAAAGATTCTTATGAGGCGGCTGTGCAGCGCGATTTTGTGTTGGGCGCCAAACTGGTGCGCGGTGCATACATGGAAAAAGAGCGGAAGCGTGCCGGTGAGATGGGATATGCGTCGCCGATACAACCGGATAAGGAAGCTACCGACAGGGATTACAATGCGGGGGTGGCTTTTTGTATCGGCGCGTTGGATCGTATCGCGATGATCGTGGCTTCGCACAACGAAAATAGTAATCTTCTGGCGGTGCAACTGCTGCAGGAAAAGGGCTTGCCGCTGGACCATCCGCACGTTCATTTCTCTCAGCTGTACGGAATGAGCGACAATATCACGTTCAACCTGGCGAAGGCGGGGTGCGCGGTGAGCAAGTATTTACCTTTCGGACCTATAAAAGACGTGATCCCTTACCTGATGCGGCGTGCGCAGGAGAATAGCAGTATGTCCGGGCAGACGGGCAGGGAGCTTGGGCTTATACGGAAAGAGCTGAAGAGGAGAGGAGCATAATATTTAGGGGCTGAATGCAAAAAATCCTTAGTTTTACGCCCTGTTTATTCGAACGGGAAGGAATGAGGGTCGTTAGCTCAGTTGGTTAGAGTACTACCTTGACATGGTAGGGGTCACCGGTTCGAATCCTGTACGACCCACGAGGCCTCCGGCAATCGCCGGGGGCTTTTTATTTTGAAAATGGGGAGATCCGATGGAGCCGGGGGCTTTTGGGAACCGGGGCCTTTGGGAGCCTTGGGCTTTTTTTATTTGTCTGCGTAGAGGTGCCGGGCCATGCGTTTGTCATGGCCGTAGATGTCATCGCGGAAGTTGAGGAGGCCGTCGCTGGTGACCCAGGCTGTGAAATAAACGATGAAGACGGGGATAGGGTGATCGAGCCGGACCCATTTCTCTTTAGGCTGGGCCATGGCGGCGAGGATCTTTTCGCGGGTGAAGGACCTGTCATCCCGGAGGAGCCAGACGGCGAGCTTGACGGGGTCGCCGAGGCGGACGCATCCGTGGCTGAAGGCACGGGTTTCTTTTTCGAAAAGGGATTTGGCGGGAGTGTCGTGGAAATAGATATTATAACGATTGGGGAAAAGGAATTTCACCCGGCCCAGCGAATTGTCTTTGCCGGGCTTTTGACGGATGACGGGCAGTCCGTTGTTGTAACCGGTGATCTCGAGGTTGTGGCGGGCGAGGTAAGAGCGATCCTTTTTCATCGCGGGCAGCATTTCATTGCGTACGATCGATGGGGGGACATTCCAGTAGGGGCTGAAGACGATGTATTTGAGGCTGTCGGAAAAGATAACGGTTCTGTGGGCCGTCTTTCCGACAACGACCCGCATGCTGAAGGCCAGTTTGTTGTTTTCGAAGACGTGGAGCCTGAACTCGGGGATGTTGGCAACGAGGAAATCGGGGCTTTCTTCGGGCAGCCATCGTGTACGGTAAAGATTGATATCCATTGTCTCGATGCGCTGTTCGACGGGGACGTTCAGCAGTCTGATCAATCGATCGTCGATATTGCCCGTCTCCTTCAAGCCAAAGGAGCGTTGCATTCGAATGACGGCTGCGTGCAGGCTATCCGAAAATAGCGGGCCGGTATCGGTAGGGTCAAGATCGCCGGTGATCTGAAGTCGTCGTTTGATGAGGGTAATGATGGGGTCTGTCGAACCGGGTGAGAGCGCTTTTTTCGCGTGTGGAATGGAGGGCCAGCCTCCATTTTTTGCGATGGCGATATATTGCTCCATCTTATCCAGGAGGCGGTAGTAGAACCTATTCAGCGGCTTGAGTTCGGGACGGCCGCCGGCAAGGAAAGAATCGAGCATTGCCCGCGGGTTGATCTTACGCCGGGGAATATACCATTGCATGTCCTCGGGCCGGATCTTCGTGTCGAAGAGCCGGTTGAGATACCTGAAGAACCCTGAAGTCAGCCGTAGTTCGGTTTTGGGCCATTCGAAACGCGAAAGCGGGGAGCCCTCGTTATCCGTGAGCGTGGCCATATCCATGGCAAGCTCGCGTTCGAATGTCGAAGTATCTCCCAGTTTGGCTGCGAGCATTTGATGGAGATTCCAATAGGCTTCTCCCTGTTCGGTGAGACCCTGCTCGTCGAACCATGCGAACTGAAAATTCCGGCCGGCATAGAAGGCCCTGATCCTGCGGGCATCGTTTGGATCGTGCACTTCGTTTTTTATAAAGCGGGAGAGCGTAGTAGTATCGATGGTCAGAGAGGTATAGCGGGCAGCGGGATTGGAGGTGTCCGAATAAGGCGTCGGGGAGACATGGGGATTGGGATTGGTGACGGATGAGCAACCGACCAGGAAGAAAAGGATGGTGACGATCAGTGATACCTGCTTCATAACCTTTTGAAACACAAAGGTACATGGGTGGAGTCGGACCCAAAAACCGGATTTGCCCGTTAAAAAACAGACTTGTTAAGGATTCTTTAACAATTAATGGATAAACTTTTGAGTTTTATTAAGGGTCCAACGGACCCGAAATCCTTCATTATGAATAAATCGCACGCGTATCTTTTGATCGTATCCTGTGCCGCCCTGACTATCGCCTGTAATAAGCACACCTCGGGACCGGATGCGGGGTATGGCCCCAATTCCTTGTTTCCCCTGACGAATGGGGATACCTGGTATTATTCGGATTCGGCATTCAATGACAGCGCCCTGATCGCCGCATATGCCGATACGATGGTGGCGACGAAGAATTCCATCACCGACAATACCGGAACGGTCTACCTTGAGCTGAGTGATCCGTATGGCTGGTTCAATGGAAGCTATATCGCAGTAGATCCGAGCAATTTTGCCGTTTATGAGGTGGATAGTCCAGCCTATCAGCCATATACGTTTTTTGCGACCGTCAACCAGGACGGGCAGATCTCCGCTCCCTATACGGATGGTTCCAATACGGCCTGTCCGATCACTTATGCCCAGTATGGTTATGCCAACCCGGTGAATGTATATGGTTTCTCCGCTTATAAGAATTCGGAGATGGTAACCGATTGTCATGGCGTGGTGCTGGAAGAGACGAATTCCTATCTCAGTCCCGGTATTGGGGTAGTGAGGATCGAGGATTTTCTCACCGACACTACGGGAGGAAGGAATTTGTTCTACGAAGATTTTTCGCAGACGCTGACGGCGAAGAGTTTGCACTGACGGATGAGACGTTGGAGCCTGGCGGGCGGTGCGGGCGGGAATACTTCGATCAGGTGGGCGAATGGCATACTAAAAATGCCATTTTTTCGTTAGCAAATGAAATCCTATACTATGCACCGTAAGCTTACTCTACTGCTTTTTTTGGCTCCTTTGCTGCTTGTGATCTCCTGTAAGAAATCGAATTCATCCGGACCGAGCGCGCTGGTCGGTACCTGGAACTTCCTCGATATGAAGGCGAACACGTCCACGAGAGCGACCAACTCGGGTATTACTACCGTCACCGTGGCCAATTATACCACGATCAACAATGCCGGTACGGCCAAATTCACTAACGACAGCATGTCGGTCGCCGGGCTGACCTACGCCGTCAATACCAATGCCGAGACTTATCTTTACCAGGGCTCCGTGTTGTACGATTCGCTTAGTCTTCCTTTCAGCGAAACGATCCCACCCATTACCGAAACGGTCAAGTACAAATTGATCGGCAGCGACTCCATCTATTTCCCCAATGGCGGCTTTACGCCTACCGGGATCCCGACGGGTCAGGGAACGGGGGGACGGTTCACGATCAAGGGGGATACGCTCGCGATCAATATCTCGGGGAGCCAGTCCAGCCCGATCGGTCTCGTGACCGTGGTTGGCGCGGTCTATTTCATCAAACAATAGGAAGGGGGCTCCGTGAGAGGTATGTTTGGATCGGCGCGGGGAAGATCGTATATTGGATCGGCGCAGAGTTGCGCTGTTTCCATATGAAAAATAATCGTCGAACTTTTTTGCAACAAAGCTCAGCCCTTGCGGGCGGGGCTTTTCTTTTGCCGGCCCTTGGGACCGGCGGAATATTTTCGCGTGTATCGCCGGCCGATCAGCTGAATGTGGGTGCGATCGGGTTGAATGGAATGGGATGGGCCGACCTGTCCGCGGCTATAAAGATACCCGGTGTGAATGTCGTCGCGCTTTGCGACGTCGATCAAAATGTGCTGGACCGCCGAATGAAGGAGCTGGCTTCGCACGGGGTCGATACGGGACGGATCAAGGTCTATAACGACTACCGGAAATTGCTCGATCGGAAGGATATCGATTTCGTGATCATCGGTACGCCGGATCACTGGCATGCGTTGATCATGATGGAAGCCTGTATGGCGGGGAAGGACGTTTACGTGGAGAAGCCCGTGGGTAATTCCATAGGGGAGTGCCGGGCCATGATAGCCGCAGCGAAAAAATACAACCGGGTAGTGCAGGGCGGACAGTGGCAACGGAGCCAGCAGCATTTCAAGGACGCGGTCGATTTCGTTTATTCGGGTCAGTTAGGCCGTATCAGGACGGTCAAGGTATGGTGCTACCAGGGATGGATGAAGCCGGGGCCTGTCGTCGCGGATTCGGCGCCTCCAGCGGGAGTGGACTTTGCCATGTGGCTGGGTCCGGCGCCGAAGCGTCCTTTCAATTCGAGTCGTTTTCATTTCAATTTCCGCTGGTTTTG
>DASYSV010000090.1:0-2921 GCA_036010185.1 Puia sp. | reverse complement strand
ACCGGTATTGGATAAATACTGTCTTTTTGTGGACGATGGCCTGCTGCATGAGGGAAAGATATTGCTGGGGAGAGTCGCTGTCGGGAGTATAGCGGGTGAGGATCTCGATGTGTTCGGTCAGGCTGTCGACATACTCCTTGTCGGGGCTACGCAAGACTGCTTTGATCTTAAAAAGAGCGGATTGGAAATGCCGTTTGACGGAGCCGTCGGTAAACCGCTCGGCCAGTTTGGCGCCCAGCAGCAATGCGCTGGCCTCTTCCTGGGTGAACATCACCGGCGGAAGCCGGTAGCCTTCCATGATCGTATAGCCGGTGCCCGCCTCACCGATGACCGGTACGCCGGATTCATCCAGCGCCTTGACGTCGCGATAGACGGTGCGCAGGCTGATATTGAAACGGTCTGCCATTTCCTGTGCAGTCACCCGCCGTTTGCTTTGGAGATGGGTGAGAATAGCATGTAGTCTATCGATGCGGTTCACCGGTTCAACTGTTTAATTTAATCGATCCACGCCTTGCTTTCTTTTAACAAATTGATCAATTCGTCTACCGCGATGGCACTGTCCACTCCTCTTTTGACGACCTCTTTTCCTCTATAGAGGGTGATCTTTCCCGGTCCGCTGCCTACATAGCCGAAGTCGGCATCGGCCATCTCGCCGGGTCCATTGACGATACAACCCATGATAGCGATCTTCACGCCTTTCAGATGATGGGTCACCGAGCGGATCTTCGCCGTGGTCTCCTGCAGATCGAAAAGAGTACGTCCGCAGGAGGGACAGGAAATATATTCCGTCTTGGAAATGCGTGTACGCGTGGCCTGCAGGATGGAGAAGGCAGTATTATTGAGAAATTGATGATTGTTCCTCGTCTCCAGGTATGTGCGACCGCTGATCTTCGTATCCACGATCTTTTCCGGATGGTTCTTCAGCCAGACGCCGTCGCCTAAGCCATCCAGGAGAAGCGCACCTGTTTCAGTAGAAAAATGGATCAGCTGCCGGTCGATGGTCTCCTGCCGGCTTTCTACTTTCAGGATCACGGGACAGCGAATATCATTGGTCATCAGGTGCATGATCAGCCGACGGACGGATTGCACCGGCTGGGGATGTGAGGAGCTGATGCAAAGTACGGCTGTGGCATTGTCCCTGAAGGATGCGGCGAGTGCCGGCGCGTCGGGGTCAGCGCTATCGATATGGATGAAATGGATGCTGTCGGCGTCACGGATCGGCCGGAGCGTGCCGGGCAGGTCGAATGGGATGGTCTTGTTCCCGGTGTAAATAAGATCGGCGGCAGCATCGGAGATATTCCATTTATCGGTGGCGGCGTCATAGGCATAGCCGATAGCGCGGAGGTGTTCCCTTTCGATGGTTTGCGACCCGCTGAAATCTGCGACTACTACGGGGACATGCTGACCGCCGATAGGACCCACGGGAGTCGTAACGCGGCGGCGATATTCGAATGGCGAATAGGGTATCTTTTCGATTGCGGGGATACCGGCGGCTGTCTGGCGGCTCTCATATCGTTGAACCAGCTCTTTACAGACAGGTATCTCGAATTCCGGGTCCTCCGTCAACGACACGCGGATCGTATCGCCGATGCCGTCTTCGAGAAGTGTCCCGATGCCGATGGCCGATTTGATGCGTCCGTCTTCGCCGTCGCCGGCTTCCGTAACGCCCAGGTGAAGCGGATAGCATACGCCGAACTCTTCATTCATATTGCGGATCAGCAGGCGGTAGGCCTGTACCATCACCTGCGGATTGCTGGACTTCATGCTCAGGACGATATTGTGATAGCTTTCGTCCCTGGCTACCCGAAGGAATTCCATGGCACTCTCCACCATCCCCATCGGGGTGTCGCCGTAGCGGCTCATGATCCGGTCGCTGAGAGAGCCATGGTTGGTGCCTATGCGCATGGCCGTCCCGTATTCCCTGCAAATCTTTATCAGCGGAGTGAACCGTTGCCGGATGCGGTCGATCTCTTCCCGGTATTCGGCGTCGGTGTATTCGAGATGTTCGAATTTTTTCTTATCGATATAGTTACCGGGATTGATACGGACCTTCTCGACGATGCGCGCCGCGATCTCCGCTGCATTGGGGGTGAAATGGATATCCGCGACGAGAGGAGTGGTATAGCCTCTGCGGCGAAGTTCGTTCTTTATGTTCAACAGGTTCTCCGCCTCTTTTTTACTGGGCGCCGTGATACGGATCAGCTCAGAGCCTGCCCTGATACACCGGATCGATTGTTCCACAGTCGCGTTGGTATCCATCGTATCGGTGGTGGTCATGGTCTGCACGCGGATAGGATGGAAATTGCCCAGCAACAGGTCGCCGATCTTCACCTCCAGCGTTTTAAGCCGGGAGTAGGCGGTAAGGGAGTTACAATAGGATTGCATAGGAGTGTAAAGGTACAAAGAATCGGCGGGAAGCAGCGGCCGCGCACGGGCTGGCGGCGTGCAGGTGCGTGGCCTACCAATCCTTATCGGGCTGATTGGGGATATGCATCTTATTTTGCTGCATCTTGTTGTGCAGATCGTTCTCCTTTTGTTCGAGCGCCTTTAGCAGCTGTTCCACTTCCTGTTTGTTCAGCCGGCTGGGCTGAGGTTTTGGCTCTTGCTGCTGTTGCTGTTGATCCTGGTTCTTTTTTTCGTTCTTCTTTTGGTCTTTTTGGTTCTTTTTTTGCTCGTTCTGGTTTTGCTGTTGTTGCTGTTGCTGTTGTTTCAACTGTCTCAGCGCCCTTTCGAGATTATCCCTTGCGTCGGCATCAGTGGCGTCCAGCTTGAGCGCCTGTTTCCAGGCATCGATGCTCTCCTGCAGCTTTTTCTGTTTGATCATGGCGACGCCCTTGTTGTAATAGCCATTTTCCTTCATCCTTTTGTCGGGACTGTTTTGGATGGTAGCGTCATACGACTTCGAGGCGGCGTCGAACTGG
>DASYSV010000078.1:0-18827 GCA_036010185.1 Puia sp. | reverse complement strand
GATCCCCGTCATTCTTATACGCGGCAGCCTTTCTTACCAGGATGACCCGTTCTCCATAACCGCGCAAAACTTCCGCCACGCCCGCGCCGATCCATAAGTCATCGTCGAGCAACAACGTGCACGATCCATCGCTGCCGGCCGGCTCCGGGAGCAGGGGCACATGACGCCACGTGGGAGCATACCACCATCGCGATATGTCTTTTGATCTGACAAGGTCTTCTTCCGTCTTTGCCGTACCGGCGACGGGTCGCTTGTTCCTCACGGGGAAGCAAACCCGGTCGAAAGCATAGGATGGCAAGGGCACCCGCCGGCGGGTCTCGCCCTCGTAAAAGCTGCCCCATGCCGGCTCGATCCCGATGAGCCACAATCTGCCGATCCCTTTTTCCAAATGATACTGGTCGTCCCCTTCTGTCTGCGCATGGCGGACCATATTGATCACCTTATGCCCCGGACCTCTCTCCCGCATGCTTCTCACAAAGCTGCTCAGCTCTATTCCGGGCCCCACTTCGACGAATACCATATGCTCCTCCTTCATCAGGGTGCGGATCCCATCTGCAAACCGAACGGTCTTTCTCAAATGGTCGACCCAGTAGGCAGTACCCGTCACCGCATCTGCCGTTGCTACCTCCCCTGTGAGGTTGGATACAAACGGTATACGCGGCGTTGCCGGATGGATCTGCCGTATATGCGATGCAAACGCTTCCAATATCCCATCCATCCGGCTGGAATGGAAGGCGTGCGCCTCGCTGACTACCTCCGATGGATAACCGCAAATAACCATTTCTTTCCGGAATGCCTCTATTTGTTCCGCCTGCCCGGAAACCACGCAAAGCTCCGAGCTGTTGACGGTCGCAAGCGATACACCGGGATATTTTTCAAGCCAGGAGGTCAGGACCTCTTCTGAAACGGCTACGCCCAACGATATGCCTCCCGGCGCTTGTTGCATGAGCTCTCCCCTTTTTACGACGATGGATAGTGCATCCTCCAGGGAAAAGACCCCACTCAGACAGGCAGCCACATATTCCCCAAAGCTATGTCCGATCATCAGGTGTGGCAGGATGCCCCATTTCATCAACAGCCGGGCAAGCGCATATTCCACGACAAAAAGAGCAGGCTGCGCTGTCTCGGTGTCGTGGAGCCTTCGCGATCCCCCGAAGATCAGCGGCTTCAGGTCCTTGCCGGACAATTGCCGGACGATGGCAAGACAGCTGTCCATCTGTTCCCGGAAATAAGGTTCTTTTTCGTACAGGCCCCGGCACATGCCCGAATATTGGGCACCCTGACCGGGGAACAGGAAGACCACGCGGTTTGCCAGACTTTCATCCAGCGGACTAGTCTTTCCATTCACCGGGAATATGCTCAGCTGTTCGATAGCCTGCACCACCGTATCGCAGACGATCATCCGCCGGTAAGGCATCGGCTCTCTGCCCGTCTGCAGGGTATATGCCAGATCTGCAAGCGCCTGCTGCTCTGCCGTCCGGCCGGAATGCTCCTCGTCGGCCATTGCCTGCAGGTGATCCGCCAAACGGGCGGAGTTGGCGGCAAGCGCATTCTCGCTCCTGGCCGATAGCAACAAAAGTTGGTGCGACCGGCTCGCGGAGCCCGCGGACCTCGGCGGAGCTTCCTGCAGGATTATATGCGCGTTGGTGCCCCCGATCCCGAATGAGCTTACGCCTGCTGTCCGGGGCCTACCGTCCTTTTGCCAATCCCGTAGTCGATCGTTGATATAAAAAGGACTCGCGCCAAGTTCTAGGTTCGGATTGGGCTGATGGAAATGAAGGCTGGGCGGTATTTCTCCATGGTACAAGGCCAATACTGTCTTGATGAGCCCGGCGATACCCGCCGCGGCATCCAGGTGACCGATATTGGTCTTCACCGAACCGAGACCGCAATAAGCGCGTTTGTCCGTGCCGAATGCCTCGACGAGCGCGGCCACCTCGATGGGATCGCCCAACAAGGTCCCCGACCCATGCGCTTCCACATAGCCGATATCCTCTGGACGAACGCCCGCCTTCCTCATCGCGTGGCTGATCACCGCCGCCTGCCCATCGACACCAGGCGCGGTAAAACCGACCTTACGATTTCCGTCATTGTTAGTGGCCGTACCCTTGATCACCGCGTAAATCGTGTCCCCATCCCTTAAAGCATCTTCCAATCTTCGGAGTACGACGGCTCCCGAACCATTGCCGCCCACCGTCCCCGCGGCTTCCGCATCGAAAGCCCTGCACCGTCCGTCCGGGGACATGACCATCCCCTTATGATAGATATAACCTTCGTTGTCGTGCAGCGTCACAGAGATACCCCCTGCCACAGCCATCTCGCATTTGCCTGCCATCAGCTCCTGGCACGCGAGGTCGGTCGCCACCAGCGAAGTGCTGCAGGCCGTATTGATATTGAGGCTCGGACCCCGTAGATTCAGCTTATAGGAAACCCTGGCACATAGGAAATCCTTGTCGGCATAACTTAGCGAGGCCCACTCCTCGAGCAGTTGGTCCCCCTGCGGCTTGCTGGTATCCAGTTCATAATAGGGACTGGGAGTAGCCCCCGCATAAAGCCCGATCCTCCCGGGAAATGAAGGACAGCGATAACCTGCATGCTCCAGCGCCTCCCAGACCGTCTCGTGAAAGATGCGTATCTGGGGGTCCATCAGCTTTGCATCTGCGGGGCTGTAATTAAAAAAAGCGGCGTCGAAACACTCATATCCCTCCAGTAAACCCTTCGCGCGCACCAGCCGGTACTCTCCGGAGATGTCCGCATCTCCCTCCCTCGTAATGGATTCCCGGCCCGCGCGCAGATTGCCCCAGAAAGCATCGACATCGGGAGCCCCGGGAAACCGGCATGCCATCCCGATGATCGCGATGTCCTTCGCTGCCGCAGACGGTTCGGCGTTCGACTGTTCCCGGTTCTTTTGGACGGCAGGCTGCAGGTGGTCGGCCAGCGTCCTGATGGTAGGATATTGCAACAGCTCGGTCACCGGCACCTGCTTTTCCATATCCACTCTTATACGGCTGCTCACGGTTATCAGCTTCAACGAATCTCCCCCTACATCAAAGAAATTGTCCGTGACTCCGATCCGCGTTTGTCCAAGCACATCGCACCATATCGCCAGTAATTTCTTCTCCATTGCCCGCGTAGGAACGGTCTGCTCGCTCTCTGCGCGAATCTGCGGAGAAGGCAAAGCCCTTCGATCGAGCTTGCCGTTGGGAGTCCTCGGCAGCGATGTCAGGTGAACATACCAGGCAGGGACCATATAATGCGGCAACCTGGCGGAGAGGAATGCTCTTAACGCCGCACTCTCCAGCGGATGGTCGGCCACGTAATAAGCCACAAGGAATTTTTCGGCCTCCTTTTCGCCCACGATGACGGCACATTGCCGCACCCGCTCATGACGGCTCAGTTGTACTTCTATCTCCCCCGGCTCTACCCGGAAACCCCTTATCTTAACCTGGTTGTCGATCCGTCCTATGAACTCCATTTCACCATTCCGCAGCCACCTGCCCGCATCCCCTGTCCGGTATAACATCCCCTTTCCCGAAATGGCATCGGGAAAGAACTTCCTCCGCGTCAGTTCCGGGTTGTTCCGATAGCCGTCGGAAACGCCTGTCCCGCCGATGCAGATCTCGCCCAGCGCCCCCAATGGCTGTAAGGCGCCCTGCCGGTCGAGAATATAGAGTCGCATATTGTCGACCGGCCTGCCGATCGGCACCCTGTCATAGGCACGATGCACGGGATCTTCCAATTGGTGCCAGGCGACTACATCCGTACATTCCGTTGGTCCGTAGGAGTTGATCAGCTGAGCATGGAAGTTGCCGGAATGAAACCAGCCCTCGAAGGCTTTCATATGGATATTCTCCCCACCCAATACGACTTTCCGTACCCCGGCCAGGTCGCGGTAGCCGTTGTGCGCAGCTTCCTCCAGCAATGGGTACCAGGCGGAAGGCGCACAATTGATGACCGTCACGCCTTTGGACGCGATCGTCGCCGCCATGCGGCCATAGTCCAATTGAATATCCTCCGACAAGGTTATCGAGGCCCCTGTGAGCAAAGGGGTAAAAATATTTTTTTGCGCCAGGTCGAAGCTTACGGGAGCGATGAGGAGATAATTGTCCGTCTCTGTGCCGGCCAACGCCTTTGCATACCAGTAGATCAGGTTCACAAAACCGCGGTGTTTGAGACCTACGCCTTTGGGCATACCCGTGGACCCGGAAGTATAGATAGTATAGGCCAGGTAATCGGGCCAGCAAGGTGCCCCGGTCATGTTCCCGGACCATCCGGCCGCCGCCTGCAATGTCTCGTACCCGAGTACCGATAATCCCGACGGTGTAATCGCACTGACCGATGGCTGATCGGTGATCAGTAGCTTCATATCGCTGTCCTCCACCATATAGGCGACACGGTCAGGCGGATTGCTCAGATCGATGGGTAAATAGGAAGCGCCGGTCTTCAGAATGGCCAGGATGGTGATGAGGAGGCGCTCCGATTTCATCATGAGCACCCCGGCGACGTCTCCCGCTCCCAATGCATAGGTTGTGGTGAGGCCAGCCGCGATACGATTCATCTCTTCATATACGGTGCGGTAGGAAAAAATCTTCCCGTCGCAGCAAATGGCCGTATTGTCCGGCGTGCGCGACACCTGTTTTTCGAAGAGAGAGACGATCGTTTCGGTTTCGGGGAATTCGGCGGCCGTATCGTTGAATGTCTCCAGGAGCAGCCGCCTTTCGGCATCGGAAAGAATATCCAGCCGATGGACGAGGCAAAAAGGGTCGTCGCAGATCTTATCCAGGATGGCCAGGAAATGTTCCGCGAGTTGTCGCGCGAAAGCCTCGTCGGCAAATGCCAGGTCATAGGCAATGCTCACTCCCAGGTCGGCGCCGAAAAAGACGTTTACGGCTATCGGGCTGTCCGTAAATTCATAGCTGGAGCGCAAAGTGACGGAAAGACCTTCAATCCCTTCGATAGCGGTCTTGTCCAATGGATAGTTCTCCACTGCGACCGTAATCTCGAACAGGTTCTCATCGGGGCGCAGTTTCAACACATCCTTGATCTCTGCATAAGAATGGTGGCTGTGTTCATGACGGTCAGCCATATCCGCATGTACACGAAGGACGATATCCAGGAGCGTCGCTTCGTCTGTCGCAGTCACACGTAGAGGCAACGTATTGATAAAATTGCCGATCAGCCGTTCGATGCCCGGAATGGCGGGATCCCTGTCCGCAACGGGCGTTCCGAACACTACATCACTGCTGTTGGCATATTTCTGCAGCAATAGACCAAAGGCCGCATAGATGAGCGCCGCCTTCGTCACCCGGTGTTGCGCCGAGAAACGATCGAGGGCTGCCATAGGCCTTCCCACCCGAAAGCTATTTACCGTATGGTTTCGATCCCGGATGGGTGGCAACAACGAATGCATCTGATAGTCTTCCAAATAGGCTCTCCAATAACGCCGGCCATCCTCCGGGAGGTTTCGTCCGGCATGGCGCCGGTATATTCCGGGATAATCGGGCTTTATCGGCTCACGATCCGGATGCCGGTAAGCCAGGAACAGTTCTGTCAGCAGTAAACCCGTACTCCAGCCGTCGTAAAGGATATGGTGATGGGTGATCGAAAAAACGAACGTATCGGGGGAGGTCTTTATCAGCTTTAGACGCAACGCCAGGGTCTCCAGGTCGAATCGCTCTTGCCGGTCCTCTTCCAGGCATCGCTGAAGACTGGCTTGTCTTTCCTGCGTCCCGATCCCCGAAATATCGATGTATTCGAATGGCCGCGGGTAGGTTTTGAGCAATATCTGGAGCGGCTTGCTCACCTTTTCCCAGCTGAAGACGGACCTCAACACCGGGTTTTGGCGCTGTACGGCTGCCACCGCGCGGTCCAGCCGGTCTTTATCCAGCGAACCGCGGATGTCGAAAACGAGCTGGACGTTGTATATGTGTGAACCGCTGTCTCTTAAATAGTGGAAGAGGATGCCCTTTTGGATGGAGCTAAGCTCGAATATCTCCAGGACATTGCTCTTTTCGATTTTCGCTTTCACAACGATGTTGATTTTATAGATGGCCCGGCATAGAACTTCCTTAGTCCGTATTCGGCGATCACCGCCTGCAGGACTTGTGAGGTCCCCTCGATGATCTCCAGCACTTTCGCCTCGCGGAATAGCCGCTCGGCAGGATACTCATCGTAGCATCCATTGCCTCCGTGCACCTGCACCGCGTCCGAAGCGAGCCGGTTGGCCGCCCTGGAAGCAAAATATTTGGCGATAGTGGTGTGGATGACCGCGTCCTCATGCCGCTGGTCCCTCAATCTGGCAGCATGCATGCACAGCGACCGGGCGGCCTCCACCCGGGCCACGCCATCGCCGATGATCCCCTCTATCAATTGGAAGGTATGGATGGGACGACCGGATTGCTTCCTGTTCCTGGCATAAGCCACCATCACGTCCAATGACTCCTGCGCGATGGCCAGACCGCCCCACGCGATGCTATAACGGCCATAGTCCAGCGCCGTATTGACGATGAACGTGAACCCGCCGCCCTCTTTTCCCAATACATTTTCTGCCGGCACGCAGACATCGGAAAACCCGATTGCTGCTACATAGGCAGCCCTGCTGGCCAGCAATCCGGTCATAGGCTCGATGGAAATGCCGGGACTGTTCCTGTCGATGAGAAAGGCCGTTACCTCGCCTGCGGCGCCACGGGCCAGCACAAGGAAGAGATCGGCGATTGCTCCCAGGGAGATGAATTTCTTCTTTCCTGTGATATGATAGTGGTCTCCCTGCTGCCGGTAGAGCGTCTGCACATTTTTGGCATCCGACCCCGTCCCCGGCTCGGTGAGCGCAAACGCAGCCAGCCGCCGGCCACCAGCAAGTTCCGGCAGGATCCGGTTCTTCTGTTCCATGGTACCCCATCGCAGGATGGTCTCACCGATGAGCGAGCAGTGCACGGTCAGCAATACACGCGTTGAAGGACAGGCTTTCCCGATGATCTCGGTAAAAAGTCCGTAATGCAACGCATCCAGCTCCAGCCCCCCATATAGCCGGGGCAGACAGGGAGCCAGGTAGCCGCGTTCGGCCATCTTTCCGATCAAATCCCGGGATATACCCTGGTTCTTGTCGAAGACAGCAGCAAAGGGCCTTATCTCCCGGTCGGCAAAATCCTTTGCCTCGGCGAGTATCCTGTCCTGTAAAGAGTCCGTCACGTTTGTCTGATTTTTTCCACCAGGCTCACGATATTGAGAACCGAGCTGAAATTTCGGATATCCATTGCTTCGTTGTCCACCGTTATGTCGAACTCCCGTTCCACATAGTTCAACAATTTCATCGCAAACAGGGAATTGACATATCCCAGCTGGAACAGATTGTCTGCATCGGAGAATTCCTCGTCTTCGCCGGATACCAGCAAATTGGCCCCGATGAAGCTCCTGATCTTTTCTCTTATTGTCATGCTGCTGTCGTTTAAGCTTGGCTATGGGGAAAGCCGGCGGCCCCGGGAGTCATCACCTCCACATAAGGAGGAAAACCCTGGACCTGGCTGAGGTCGTTTGCGAAGACGATGTTCCCATGACCATCGTTGGTCAATTCCGAAAAGTTGGAAAAACGATAGGTGACATACATCATCCGGTTCCGGTCCGTTTGCTTGAAATGCGCCAGTAGCTTTTTTCCGTCCTGCCTGGCCCGTTGCATGATATAGCTAAGCAGGATCGAGCCGACGCTCCTCGACATTACCCGGCAGGACATCAGCAGCATATTCAAACACCAATGGTCCGCCTGCATCTCCACCAATGCCAGACCTATTTTCCCATAGGACCCATACCGATCAGTCAACTCGCAAACGTACAGCTTATGATGATCCGACTTCATGAGCGCATACAGCTCTTCATAACTGTATGTCCGACCGGTGGCGTTCAGCTGGTTCGTTCTTACCGTAAGCTCCTCCGCACGTTCGAGGTCTTCCTCCTCCGCCTCGGAGATAATGAACCGCATTCGAAGAGATGCCATGAAGGACTCCCGCGGTCCGATATATTCCTCTTCATCCTTTACCCTTTGCATATCCTCCTGGTACATGATCCGCCGCTGCTTGCTGTCCCGGGTCACAAAACGGGGATTCATCCTCGTCAGCGCGGGCAGGTCGAGGTAAGTCGAAGCATCGAATGTCTCTACCTCCGGGAGACTTTCCGACACCTCATCTCTTTCGAACGGCTGATCGTCGATGAATACGATGGTGTCCATGCCGATATTCAGTTTCTCCTGGATCAATCGGATGGATTCCGATTTGGAACCCCAGTTTATCTGGGGATAAAGAAAGAAATCGTGCAGGTCCCACTCCCGGAGCTTTCCCATGGCGTCCTGGTAGTTATTCCTGCTGGCGATGGAATGCAGTATCCCTCTTCCATCCAGTTCGGCGATCACCTCCCTGATGCCCGGTCTGAGCAAGACGTCGCCCGGCTCCAGCAGCGTGCCGCACCATAGCGTGTTGTCCAAATCCCACACCACGCACTTCACTTCTTTAAGATGGGTCATTCGTCCTGGTATTTGAAGAACCCTTCACCCGATTTTTTGCCCAGCAATCCGGCATCTACCATTTTCCTCAACAGCGGGCAGCACCTGAACTTCGGGTCCTGGTAGCTGGTATACAACACTTCCAGCGAACTGACCACCGTATCGAGCCCGATCAGGTCGGCCGTTTCCAATGGCCCCATCGAATGGCCATAACCTTTTTTGAAGATAAGATCAACTTCGCGGGCCGATGCCACCTGGTCCTGGATCAGGAAGGCCGCTTCATTCATGAACAGATGGGATAGCCTGTTGGCCACGAACCCCGGCAGATCATTCACCAGCACCGGCGTCTTTTCCAAACAGCGCAGAAAGGCTTTCGCCCTGTCGATGGTATCCGGTGACGTATGATAGCCCTTTACGACCTCGACAATCTCCTTTAACGGCACCGGGTTCATGAAATGCATGCCGATGACATTTTGCGGATGATCCAGCAAGGCCGCTATCCGGGTAATGGAAATACAACTGGTATTCACACAAACCAGTACATTCCCGTGGCAGACCCCTTTCAGTTCCTGGTAAACTCCGGCCTTTACCGTCCATGTTTCGGAGACATTTTCGATAACGATATCCGCCCTCTCGAAACCCTCATAATCCAGTGCAAAACGGATCCTTCCCATCACCTCTTCGGCCGCCAGGTTTTTAAATACGGGTTTCATCATCCTGACCATCCGGAGGTCGCGGCAAATCCTTTCCCTGGCCTGTTGCAGGGCATCAGGCCGGATATCCTTTAAAACTACGGGGTACCCGTAACAGGAAAGGGTCAGCGCCACATCGGCGCCCATGACGCCTGCACCAACGACTGCAACCATATTCATTGTCGATTCATTTGATCTTTCGATGATCAATTACCCGAATAGCGTCTTCCAATCCTTCTCATTCAGTTCAACTGCACCAAAGTCGGAAGGCAGGAACTCCCCGGCCTGGTCGTTCTTGTCTGTTGGCCCCACCAGCCGGCGCAGATGGCGGAGAAACCCTTCCATAAAAGTCCGGATGGTGCCATCCTCATGCGCCAGCCGGTTATAATGCACGTCGACGATCAATTGCCCGCCAAAGATCATCGCGATCATCTCCAGTTTTGCTGTCATGCTGTTTTCCGGATCTGTCCCGATGCCGCCGGAAGAGGGTATGTATTGGAAAAGGTCGTTATCGAACTCGGTGTCGAACCGGCCCAGGTAATTGAACCTGATCTCCGTCCGCGGGGCGCAGTCCTCGCTACCCTTTCGTCTTTTGCGGGGCCCGGCGCCATACCCTATCCCCTGCCTGGGAACCTCCTTCACTTGCTGCCAAATGGCACTGACCCGACGGTCTTCTGTTCCTTCCGGACACCGGAGGTGCAAGGGATACAGCGAGGTGAACCATCCCAGCGTACGCGAGACATCTGCGAACTCCATTTCCCGTCCGTGATGTTCCATCTCTAATACGCAATGGTCGCTGCCCGTCCATTCCTTAAGGACCGCCGCGAGTGCAGTCAACAAGATAGTGGAAATGTCCGCCCGATAGACGGCATGCGCTTGCAGCAATAACCGGGTCTCTTCCGGACTAAGCCGGCCCGATTGCGTCGCCAGGTGCTTCGCCCTCCAGTCATTTGTCTGCAGGTCCACCGGAAGTGCAAACCTTATCTCTTCTACCCGGGTCCAATAGGCTTCTTCTTCCGGAAGAAGGGTATCGGCGTGTCGCCGCCATTCCGCCTGCCAGTCTTTCAGCGAAGCCGTCTTCCGCGGCAACTTCGGCTCCTCCCCCTTCTCCAGCGCCGTAGAGACGGAATAAAGGTCTTCCAGGAATATCCGCCAGGAGACACCGTCCATGATCAGATGATGAGCGGTGATCGATAAGTAGTTTCCCGCGTCTGTGTCTGCGAGGAGACTGGCGCGCAAAAGAAGACTGCTGCCGAGGTCGAACCCTCCGGCAAGAGGAAGGAGATCGGCCGTACTTCCGCCTTCTCCGATGGAAAATTCCGTTTCCGCATGCCTGTTATTGTAGAAAAGCCGGCCGGTCTTCACGTCGACATTCATCCGCAGCGTATCATGATGGTTGATGAGCAAGCGGAATGCCTCTTCCAATAACGCTTTTGGGATCCGCCGGCCCAGACGGAACAACACTGATTGATTATAGAAGGAAGGATCTTTCAACGCAAGATCGAAAAACCAGGTTTCGATAGGCGATCGCTCTTTTTCTCCCTCGGCCCTGCCCTGGTGGTACCAACGTCCCTGCACCGCATGTGCATGCCGGCAGGTCTGTTCGATACTGTGATAGGTGAGGATGTCCCGTACCTGTAATGACACCCCGGCATCTGCCATCCGCCCGACGATCTGCACCGCCTTTATCGAGTCACCCCCCAGCTCGAAAAAGCTATCCCGGACGCCGATGCCTTCCCGTCCAAGAATTTCCTCCCATATTTTCACGGACAATTCTTCCCAGGTCCCGATAGGCCGGCGTTGCTCACGGAGTTGTGTTTCGGGTAAGGGCAATGCGTCCATATCGATTTTACCATTCCCGTTCAGCGGCATTTTTTTCAGCAGGATAAACCGCGCCGGTATCATATAATAAGGTATTCGTTCCGCCAGGTAATCCCGCAACCAGGTCTCCGGCAGCGCTTCCTGCCGGTTATCGGTCAGGGTATAGTAGGCATACAGGTTCTCTTTTCCCTCCTCACCCTTTCTTACCGACACTTCGACATCCCCTATTTCCGGCAGACCGGAGAGCACTCCGGCAATCTCTCCGGTTTCGATACGGTATCCGTTGATCTTCACCTGCCGATCGCATCGTCCCATATAATCCAGGTACCCTTCCGGCAGCCGGATGGCCAAATCCCCCGTCCTGTACATCTTCTCTCCCTTGAAAAATGGATCATCCATGAACTTCTCCTGACCCTCGTCATGGAGATATCCCCTGGCGAGCCCCCGGCCGGCAATATAGAGTTCTCCTTTTACCCCTTCCGGTACGGGCCGGTGTTGCCCGTCCAGCAGGTATATCCGTGTATTGGCGATGGGTATGCCGATAGGAACGCCTATGCGCTTTTCTTCACTGCGGTACCGATGGATCATACAGCCTACCGTACTTTCGGTAGGACCATATTCATTGTATATTTCGACATCCCCTCCCAGTAATTGCGTTATCGCCGCCGCCAGTTGCGTCTCCAATCTTTCTCCTCCAACGATCAGCCGCTTTATACGACTGCCCTCCGACCGTCGGCAGCCGTCCCTCAGTAGCCGCAGATGAGAAGGAGTAAGCTTTATTATCCCGACCTTGTTATCCGCGATGATCCTTTCTAACAAGACCTCTCCCTGACGTTGATTGTAAATGACGATCCGGTTGCCGGTGACCAACGGAACAAAAATGGAGGTCAGCGTCAGGTCGAATGCTATCGAAGTAAACAGCGGAAAGGCATGACGCTCACCCTGCAGGTATTGGCCGGCCGCCCAGTGTATATAATTGACGAGGGACGCATGTTCGATGGCGACCCCTTTCGGCTCGCCCGTAGTTCCCGAAGTATAGATCACATACGCCAGGCTCGCGGGCGTCGGAACGGGCGGCTCGTGCGGCCGGATCTCTTCCGGCAGGTGGTTTTCCGTAATGACGAGTCTGCACCCGCTTTTTTGAAGGATAACCTGTTTGCGCCGCTCCGGCAGTTCCATCTCGATAGGCAGAAATGCGCCCCCGGCTTTCCATATCCCCAGCATGGCCACGATCAGTTCGGAACACCGCGGCATATGCAGTGCTACGATCTCCTCTTTCCCTAAGTGCTGATCAGCCAACCAACGGGCAACGGATCCCGCCCGCTCGTTGAGTTCCCGGTAGCTGATCTCTTTACCGTCCCATTCGATCGCGATCCGATCCGGGGTTTTCCCGGCCTGCTCTTCGAACAGTTGGTGCACCGTCATTGCCCGGGGATAATCGGCCCCCGACGCATTCCATCGATAGATGTACCGTTCTGTTTCCTCATCCGGAAGGGCCGCCAGTTCTCCCACGCTTCTGTCCGGATCTTCCGCCACCCGTTCGGTCATGTGTTGGAAATGCCGGGCCAGGTCCAAAATGAATTTCCGTTCAAACAAATGGGTACAATATTCGATGCCGTAGACCAGTGTATTGTCCTGCTCGAATACATCCATTGAAATATCGAATTTGGCGAAGCCCGGATCAAAAGAATACCGGCTCATGATTATCCCCCCCGCTTCCCGTGCGGGGTCCCCCATATTCTGATAATTGAACATGGTGTCGAACACTGGGTTCCTGCTCGAGTCGCGTTTAAGGGACAGTTGGCTTAGAAGCCTATCGAACGGATACTCCTGGTTCGCCAATATTGCGGATATGCGTGCCCGTTGTAATTCCAAAAAAGACAGGAAGTTGTCTTCTCCCCTGACATGGCTTCGGATCACCAGGTTGTTAACAAACATCCCTTGCAGATGACGCAGATCGGGGTGGTTCCTTCCCGCAACGGGGACACCGGCAATAAGGTCCTCCTGCCCGGTATATTTCCACAACAGGATCTTATACAACGTCAGCAGCAGCACGTGCATCGTACAGCGTTGCCGCAGGGCGACCCCATGCAATCCGGAGACCAGCTTTCCCGGCAAATGGAACTCCATCTTCCCGCCTTCCGTTTGAAATACCGGCGGCCGCAACGAATGAATGGGCATCTCCAGTACCGGCAACGGCCCTTTCAGCTCTTCGAGCCAGAATGCCTGTTGTGCCGCGTAGGGACGGATATGCCCCTCCCCTTTCTCCCATAATATATAATCTTTGTACCCCACCGGCAATTCCGGCGGCTGCCTGTCGCAATAAAGGCTCATCAATTCCTCCGCACACCGATAAAGGGATATGCCATCCGAAATGCTATGGTGGAAATCTGCCAGCAGCACTTGCTCCGAATCGCCGGTCTTAACCAAGGTTATTCTGAACAGCGGTCCCTCCAGCAGGTGGAAAGGACGAACCAGGGACCTGAGCGTGGCATCCAGCTCATCCGGATGGCAGTTCCTGCAGGACAGATCAAAAGGCATGTCTTCCCTGATCGACAGCTGCGGTCCGGCTTCCTCCAGAAATACGGATCTCCAGGCATCATGCCGGAGGATCATTTTCCGAATGCAGGCTTCGAGCTTATCCGTGTCGATCCTGCCCCGCAACCGGAACGCAACCGGCAGGTTATACGCAATGGAAGACGGGGCAGCCTTCCATATATAATAAAGTCTTTCCTGTGCCCCCGACAAGGGATAGTGATCCAGCTGTGGCCCCACGGGTATCGCGGTATAAGGCTTCTTAACACCCGCGCGGATCGCTTCGGCTAGCAGCTTCGCGGTCTGTTTTTGATAGATCAATTCGGGTCCCAGCTCCACCTGGAATACTTTTAGGACGGCCATGCTCAGCTCGACCGCTTTGAGGCTATTGCCTCCGGTTTCGAAAAATCGGTCGTCCGGCCCGGCGTCCGGGTTGCCGGATATCTCTTTCCACAGCTCCAGTACCGCCGCTTCTTCCCCACCGCGCGGCACCGCACCTCCTATGATCCCGGATGATGAAAGCAGGGGGGTGATCAGCCTGTCCGCCTCCTCGAGCTCGCCGTCCATCAGTTGCTGCAATAATTTATACCGCTGTAGTTTTCCACTGGTGGTCCTGGGAATATCTTTCACAGGCAGTATCTTGTCTAAAACGATGCCCGCTTCCCTGTTCACCGTGTTCCGTATAGCGAGGGCAACATGAAGGAAATCGGCTGTTTCTCCCCGGTGAAGCACGAATGCAATAGCCTCCTCCCGCGAATTCGCGTCATCGCGTCTGCCTACAATGACAATTTTATTGAGCTCCACACCATCTACTTCACAGGCGATGCTTTCGATGTCATGAGGGTAATAGTTTTGCCCGTTGATAAAGAAGATATCCTTCCATCTGCCGGTGACATAGAGAGAGGCTTGTCGCAGGAATCCCAGGTCCCCGGTTCGCAGCCAGCCGTCCTCGGTGAGGACCCTCCTGGTCTCGGCGTCATTGTTGTAATAGCCCCTGGTCACGTTGCCCCCCCTTATCTGGATGTGGCCTATAACACCGGGATCGACTTCACGGTCATCGTCGTCCATGATCCGTAGCTGACAATCGTCGATGGGCTTGCCGACGTTGACAAAACTGACCTCATCGGCCTCGCTTTCCGGTTCGGTAACGTTGTCTCCCAATTTCAGGTGATGCCGGGATACGACCACTGCTTTTACCTCCTCCGCCGGCTCCGAAATGGTCACGGCGACACTGGCCTCTGCCAACCCATAGACAGGGCACATACTGTTGCGGCGAAGACCATACACATGGAAGGTATCGAGAAAATGCCGGCAGATCTTCTCACTGACAGGTTCGGCGCCATTGTACAACAAGCGTACGGCCGACAGGTCCCAATCGAACCATGCTCCCTCTTTCAGACAATGTTTGACGATATACTCATATCCGAAGTTGGGCGAGCTCATTATCGTAGCCTTATGCTCGGTAGCCTTGTCGAGCCATAGGGCAGGTCTCCGGACGAACAGACCCGCAGGCATCAGGAATTGATTCATACCCACGAATAAGGGATTGAGATGGAACCCAATAAGGCCCATGTCGTGGGTCAGGGGCATCCAGCTGAGCACGACATCGTCCATGGCATAGCTCGCGGCTTTGCCGATGGAGCGGATATTCGTAAGGAGATTCCGGTGCGTCAGTATTACCCCTTTGGGGTTACCCGTAGAGCCCGAAGAAAACTGTATAAAGGCAATATCTTCCTCCCGGACATCGACCGGCTGCCCATCTTCCGTGCCGGAGAACAGCTCTTCTTCCGCGATCATCCCCGCCATCATGTCCGCGTATAGCGCCTCAAGGCCTTTCAGTGTCGCAAACTCCCCGATCTGAGACAACATGTTGCGCGATATCAGCAACGCAGGTTGCCGCAAGAGGGACCAAACACCGAACAATTTTTGCCGATGGTCGGCAGTCTTGCCGGGAGTCAACGGAACAGGTATGAGACCCCCAGTCAGGCATGCCCAAAAGGCGATCACGAAAGTCCTGTTGTCCTCCACCTGGAATACCAGCTCGCTTCCCTGCCTGAGACCTTTGCTTTGCAACCAGGATAAGACTTTCAGGGCATTACGGTACAAATCCCCGTAGGACAGAAAATCTTCCTTTCCCTCCCCGTCGATGAAGGTAATACCCCGGTCGAAACAGTCGCTCCTTTCTTTCAGTACTGCTGCAAGATGGGTGAATGGCATAAGGTAGTATTGATCAAATGGGTTATCTTTTCCATTTCGTCCTGTATAAAGAAATGTCCGCCGGCGAAGTGGTACATGCGGCAAACCTGGGTGGTATGCATCTTCCAGCCGTCGCACTCGTCGGGTTTCAGGTCGTCGTCCTTGCCGAAAAGGATCGTGATCTCCTTCTCCAACGGACGAATAACCTCCGCCGGCACATATTGTTCCACGAGTCGGAAATCGTTGCGTAGCAATGGGAGGAACAGCTCCAGGAGTTCCGGATATTCAAAAAGCTCTGTAGGCGTTCCGCCAAGACTAAGTACCTCCTTGCGGAACTCTCCCTCTTCCATTACATGATATTTTTTATCGTTGCGCGCGATGTGCGGAGCGCCGGTCCCGGAAATGAATAGGTGCGCGGCAGGTGGGAATTCCTGGTCTTCCAATTCCCGGGCGACCAGGTATGCGATCAGGCCGCCCATGCTGTGACCGAACAAGGCATAGCTTCCGCCGGCAGCTTCCTTTTTGATGAAATGTTTCACATCATGGGCGGCATGCCTGATATCTGCGTAAAACGGCTCGTTCATCCGCGCACCCCTTCCCGCCAGTTCCACAGGAACTATTTCGATGGCCGGGTCGGTGTATTCCCTCCACCTATTATAGACCATCGCTGACCCTCCCGCATAAGGAAGACAAAAAAGTTTTATCTTTTTCATGGATGATATTCGAACTTCCAATCCATTCGGGAAAGCTGCTTATTTTCATTCACGCCGTAGTGAAGGTTTGGGTAGCAGCTCAATGCCGTCCGGATATCTTCGGTCCGGGAGGGCTCCGAAGGCGTCAGGAAAAAAACGGCGGCCGACAATCGGGTAAGAAGATGCTCGTATGGCACCTCCCACTCTTTGATCAGGCCCTGCCCTTTTAGGGTCTCCAACCGTTCTTTTACCACCTGTATTTCTTCCACGTTTCCAAGTATTGCCATGACAAATGTTTTTTGTAAGATCAATAGTATCCGGGGTACTCTCCGTCCTCGTCTATGGCGGGCCGATAGTTCCTTATCCATTCTTCGAGGACCGTCCGTCGCTCTCCTTCCTCAGAATCCGGCATCGACTCGTATACCAGCATCTGTATCCAGGGCCCCTGCATGAACTTTCGTAAACCTTTTCCTTCCGGGTGCTCGAACAGCCGTTGGACCGAATCCCGCAGGTTTTCCGTCTCCGCGGCATAACGGCAATTCACAGGCAGATCGTTTACGATGGCAAATACGCCGAATACGGCTTTTCCGGATGGCAATTCGTCCAGGTTGTGTTTGTAGCCAAGGTTATAATCCTGGTGCCATATCTCCAGCCGCGTTAGTGATCTCGTCGTCATATTGATTTTCGTTAAAGTCGCTCGTCAATGCGTTCAATACCCGGTAATAATAACGCTGATGTTCCTGTCTCAGCCGTTCTGCCAGTATCTCACAGTGCCGGACCATCTTTTTGGCTTCGCCGTATAAATGGATATAGCCGCCACCTGCGGGTGCATCTCCAAATCGCTGCACGCTCTTAAAAAGATCCCACAACCGGTCCTCGTCGGTTTCGTACGTGTAGCATTCCACCGGTATCTTCCGCCGGGCTGCCATGCAATAGAACAGGTGCTGCTCATAAAACGCATTTAAATTGCCTGCATTAGGGGCATCCGATATGGCCTGGTTCTGCCGGATGAATTTCCATGCTTCGAGGACGTATTCTTTGAAAAACGCCAGATCGTTGCCTCCGATGATACCGCCATTGAATGCGTGAAGCGCGGTCTGCCCCTCGGCTCCGGATAAGATGTCCTTTGGGATGTAGGCGCCCCGATTCAGCAGGAAGCCCAGCACCTCTTTATAAAATGGATAGGCGTATTCCAGGTGCTGGCTCACCAGGGCAGCCTTTACCAGCCGTTCGGGAAAAGGCTCCCAGATGAATACATCTCCATCGACATGCAGGAAAGGCTGGTCCTGCAGCCCGAATGCATATACCTTCCCGATGGCCCACCAATTCGGATCGTACCCGTTGAGGTTATCCAGGACTACCTTGACGTGCGTATAAGGAAGCTGTAGTCTGTCGATGAGCAGCTCTTTTCCCGCCTGGTCCGTGATCAGCTCGACCTCGTCGTAGAAACAGCGCAGTTGCAGACAGCTGTATGCCCAACTCATCAGGTGGTATTTCATCTCGCACCACCCGCCGCTAAAGCGGTTCTCCGGCGCGGCAGCTTCACGCTTCAACATCGGCAACGTCCAGAAACTTTGTATGATCTTCATGCAAGCAATGTTTCCCCGGCCGGCGTTCCACCCAACTGTCCCGCCCGGTTCAGGGACAAGGTCGTCTCCAGGATATCATGTGCCCATTTGACGACATCATAGGCTTCCAGCCTCCGATGCATCCGTTCATTCCTGAAGCGCTGTTCGTCCACGTCCATCATCAGCGCTTCCTTTATGGTGGCCGCCATTTCTTCCACGCTATACGGGTTCACGGATAGGGCATCCGTCAGCTCATGGATAGCCCCGGCCATTTCACTGAGGATCAGTACGCCAAGCCTGTCCGTATGCGATGCGATGTACTCCTTGGCGATCAGATTCATGCCGTCCTTCAGCGGAGTCACCAGCGCCACATCACTCGCCGCATACAGCGCACATAGCTCGGTCAGGTCGAACTGCCGGTATTGATATACCACCGGCACCCAGCTATTGGTACCATGCGCCCCGTTGATGCGGCCCACCCATTCTTCAATATTGCGCTTTATATGTTGATACGAAGGGATCTCCCGCCGGGAAGGAGCCACCACCAGCATCAAAAGTAGTTTTCCCTTCAATCCGGGATCGTCCCGTAACAGTCGATCGAATGCCATCAGCCGGTTCAGGATCCCCTTGGTATAATCCAGCCGGTCCACGGAAAGGATCAGTTTCCGGCCGGAAAAATCATTTAAAATGGCTGTTTTCAACTCCTGGCAGCGGACCGATCGCGAAACTTCGCAGATCAACCGGTAATCGATACCCATGGGAAACAGGCCTATCCTGACTCTCCGGCCATCCACCTCCAGGTCCTGTTGCCGTGGGCTGATGTGAAGTGTCCGGA
>DASYSV010000058.1:0-2741 GCA_036010185.1 Puia sp. | reverse complement strand
GGCTACCGTGAATTCGCCGATCTATAGGAAACTGCAGATATTTCGTCTGGATGCGGAGTCGGGAAAGGTGACCAAGTAGATGGGGGGAGTTGCCGGGGGCGGCGGGCTGCGGGGTGGTGGTTTGGGAGGTGCGGCTGGCTGCCGGGGCGGTCAGGCGAGGAGGCAGAAGACGGCGGGTTGTTTATTGAGATCGGGGAGGGGTGTGAGCTGGCGCCATTCGGAGATAGCTAGCGTGCGGATGTATTCGGCGGGGCCGGTGAGATTGGCGGCTATGCAAAGACGTGTCGCGGGGCGACAGGTTTGGAGGACGGTAGCGAGAAGCTGGTTATTGCGATAAGGCGTTTCGATAAATAGCTGGGTGCAGTGGTGGCGTTGTGAATCTGTCTCGAGGTCTTTGAGCGCCTTTGTTCGGCCGGCATTGTCGACGGGGAGATAGCCGGTGAAGCGGAACTGCTGACCGTTGAGACCGCTGCCCATGAGGGCGAGCAGGATCGAGCTCGGTCCTACGAGGGGACGGACGATGGCGCCGGATTGCTGGGCGATGGCGATGAGGATCTGGCCGGGGTCGGCGATGCCGGGGCAGCCGGCTTCGGAGAGGATGCCGATGGTGGCGTTGCCGGCGAGCGCTTTGCGGAAGGCGGCGGTTATTTCGGGGGTTTCCTCGAGCTTGTGGATAGGATGCCATTCATAGTTGTCGATGATCATTTCCGGCCATAGGGCTTTAAGGTAGCGGCGGGCGCTACGTTCGTTTTCCACGAAAAAGGTTTGACAGTCTTTGACGGCGTCGCTGATGTACGCGGGGAGAGGCGTAACGATGTGGTCTTCCAGCCAGCATGGGATGAGGTATACCATTTTACTCAAGATTCTGGTGATAGAGGCTGATAGTCGCAGCGATGACGGCATAGGCGGGGGCGAGCACCCAGCCCAGCACGGGTATCAGGTGCATACCATAAAAGATAATGCCGTTGCCTATGGCGAGGCCCTTGTGGCGGCTTATATAGGCGAGGCTGGCGGACTGGGAGAGTTTGTGCCGCTGACAGCTGTAGTCAAGCATCGAGAAGCCATAGTAATAACATTCCACGAACGTGGAGATGACGGGCGTGATCCAGCCTATCAGCGGGATAAAGGACAGGATGAGAATTGAAATGGTATAGACCGTCTGCCATAACCCATTTCGGAGGGCTACGCGGATGCCGCGGCGCATATCCTGCAGCATTTGTTTTCCATCCAGTTTGAAATCGTCTTCCTTGCCATTGATGAGGGCCTCGGTCAATTGGCTGAGATAGGCGAATAAAGGTGAGCCGATGATCAGGAAGAGATATTTGAACAACGAGAAATAGAAGAACACGAGTACGAGGTGGACCATGATGCCGCCCATGACGAACAGGAAGCTGAGGCCCGCGCTATGCTGGTGTTGAAGGAAGCGTTCGATGCCGATGAAACGGCTGAGGGTGGCGACGGCGGTGGTTGCGGAGGCCCAGAAGAAGTACATGCCGATACAAAACAGGATCGTATACAGGATGCCGGGTATCAGGATCCATTTCCAGATGCGGTGTTTGGAAATGAATTGGTGTGCTTTCAGATAAGATTGAAAGGCTATAATGATTTCTTTCAGCAAGTGCGACTACCTTTGATATTCGTCAAACCTACGTAAATATGGTGAAACTGGGAAGCACATTCTATGATCGACCGGGTGTGGTAAGGGTGGCGCGGGCGCTTTTGGGCAAGGTGCTCGTCACGGAATTCGATGGCGAGCGAACCAGCGGGCGGATCGTAGAGGTGGAGGCCTATAACGGCGTCGTGGATCGCGCGAGCCATGCCTGGTCGGGACGCAGGACCAAACGTACGGAGGTAATGTTTGGCGCGGGAGGTAGCGCATATGTATACCTGATCTATGGCATCCATCATCTCTTCAATGTGGTGACGAACAGGAAAGATGTGCCGCATGCGGTGCTCGTCCGGGGGCTGGAGCCGCTGGACGGTATACCGGTGATGCTTCAGCGTACAGGAAAGGTGCGGTTGGATCTTTCTTTGACGCGCGGACCGGGCAATCTGTCGAAGGCAATGGGGCTTCTGACGGTGCACACAGGATTGTCGCTGATGGGAAAGGAGGTATGGATCGGCGATGACGGGTTTCGGGTGCGGCCGTCGGAGATCGGCATCTCGGCGAGGATCGGGGTGGATTATGCCGGGGAAGATGCGTTGCTGCCGTATCGCTTCTTTATTAAAGGGAACCCGTATGTTAGCGGGAAGAAGGGATTAAATGCGAAAGACGACGGAGATACGCGTCGGTTAAAGAGCGATTAAAGCCGGATGAAAGTTGGATTAAAGATGAGGCGGGGTGTAGGTTTCGGGGTTACTAAGTAGTAACTTAGGATCAGGCTGACCTCCGTTGCTCTCACCTATCAAAAACACTTTATGACACCCCGATCATTACAATTTATCTGTGCGTCGACGGTGATCTTACTGTCGGCAGCGCTCCCTTCCGGCGCGCAGACTGCCAGCTGGCCGAAAACCATCAACACCGCCGGTGGTACCATTATCCATCTATATTCACCACAAATATTGTCCTGGTCCGGGGACAGCGTTCAATCCCGCAGTGTGATATCGGTGCAGGGTGCGCCGGATCGCGAGCCGGTCTTCGGCGTGGCATGGACGACTGCAAGGGTGGTCGCGGATGCGGATAATAAGCTGCTGACCATCGGGGTGGTGAGGGTAGACAGGCTTTCCATCCCCGGTGA
>DASYSV010000213.1:0-10005 GCA_036010185.1 Puia sp. | reverse complement strand
TCTTTGTGGACGGACACTCATCGGCGCCGCGGCTCCACCGTACCCCGCTCCCAGGCAATCCGATGGCAGCTTCCCCAACTTCGCGCCGGACGCAGACTGGGAAATCGGGGACACAGGCGGCGAGTTTCAGCATCAATTGGTGACGACCGAGATCCCCTCGCACAATCATTTTTTCGATAGTTCACAATGGTATGACTTTGGACTGGGGCCCAGTTCCTGGCAACCGGACGACGACGGCAGGAATGTGATGTGTCAGCAGGCTACCGCGGGTGACCCGAACAAGGTTATCGCGCCGACGGGCGGAGACGGCGCACACAACACCATGCAACCTTACTATGCAGTGAACTATATCATTTACGGCGGCGAGCCCGACAATACAAAATAGCCCTATGTTCAAAAAGAAAGATCCCTATTCCTTCTCGCTATTCCGCGACCTGGTGTTGAAGCCCAACGTCATCGGAAATTTCTTCGTGGAATACCAGGTAACGAAGTATGACGATATCCAGATAAAAGACTTCCAATCCCTGAACATAAAAAATACAAGCCAGAAATATTTGATCCACTGCACGCAGAAGATAAATATCTTCAATCAACAAGGCCTGGATGTCAGCCCCATCCCATATTCCGATACACCAAGCTTCGAGAATTACCCTGTGCTGGTAAATACATTCATATACCCGGAAAAACCGGATGGAGCAGAAGGATTGGATATCCAATTGCTACAATATTCTCCGCAGACAGTGAATACTAAGATCCAGCAGTCCGGGAGTTCAGCAGACACTGACGGCAAGACCAACGGTACATCGGTAAGCAATACCGTCGGATCCTCTACTTCGGAAACCAACAGTTATGGAGTATCCATCAGCGTTGGCCTGACTGAACAAAGTGACAGCATGTCGGCCAATTACGAACATTCCACGACCGAAACCCATGACCAATCTTCGACGCAAGGCCGGGATTATTCGCGAAGCCAGAGCCGGGAAGATTCTTCATCGTCTATGATGAGCATTAAGGATTGGGGATCCTACGCCCTGGTCAACCCGACGAATAAAGCCGTTGTCTGGACTTTCGGGCAGGAATACCCCTGGGACGCCATCCAATGCAGGACGGAAAAAGCAAAAGATTCCGATAAGAACAACCAAAAGGAGATCATCGTCTCCCCCGCCATGGCCGCCCGACTCTATGACAAGACAGAAAAAGTATTATATCCACCCAGTGAGCTCTCGATATTCGGGATCAATTTTGTAATGAAAGGGCTTTGGCTGATCACCATCGACAACTATGCAGACGATGAAGTGACCTTTAAGCACGTCGTCAACTATTTTTCGGGCTCCCATTTTCTGGACAGTAACGGGCTTTCAGTCTATATCGACAAGCAAGCCGTATCTCTGCGCTTCCCCCAAGACGAATCATTGGAAACAAAAATTGACACGGCCCTCCTGGCGCTCGACCCGGTGGACGTATCAGGCCGGAACCCCGTGATTGGGTTTATCCCCGGTAAATTTCTCAGGAAACCCTTCCCATTGAATAGAGACGGGGCAAAAGGTGCATTTAAGATCATTTCCACAGCAAATGATCTCCTGATCCGCGATACAACTACTTACCCGGAGTTCGGATACGAAGGACTGGGGTTCACGGCAGTAGAAACGGGCCTCCTGGCCAACTTTTCTGCAGAACCCCTGCCATTATCCATGACTCTATATTTTAAGATAACGGACAATTGGAATGAATACACCTTGTTCATGAAGCATTGGAAAACGGGTGACGCCTCCTCCACCGGTGTAAAACTGTCGATCGTCATCAATGGGGACACCGATGCGACTATCGTCAAGTATGTGGATGCGCTGGAAGCCGAGGGTGGGGAGAACAACCTGTCGTCCATAAACCTCCGTAATCTGGATTACGCCACCGTGGACTATCACGACTATTTGCAGCTGGGAGTAAATACGATCGAGATCACCCTGAGACCCATCGACCCCGCCGGTGCTGCCCGATGCGGATATCAAATTCGGGGGATATCCATCGAAAAGACCTGAGCCATGCCACCAAAATATTCCATTAGCACTGATAACACGGCGAACAAAAGCCAGCGTCAGTCCGGAAAATTCAGTAAGGCGGCAAAGACAACAGGAACCTTATCGAAACCCAAGGACTTCCGCGGTAAAAAACTGCATGAGGCAGGTCTTCCAGTCGACCAATATGCCCTGTTACGGAATGCCATCCCGAACGCGGATGGGACCAGCACGCTACAGGTGACGAATAAGAATCCCTCGTTGCTATCCTACCATGGATCAAAAGTCAATACTGCTGTAGCAGAAAAAATGATCAGTTCCGCGGATGGAGCACGGACAAGCACTTCCATATTGTTATCCGGCGCCAACGATACCGCCGTCTGGCATTCCGGATACATTGAGAAAAAAACGACGGGGCAACCACAAGCACATAACCTCGTCCGAAAGGCAAATTTCAAAATGGCATCCACGTCTACTTCCACAAAGGGGGTAAGTGATCGATCGGTATCGGTGGCCATAGGATCCATTGCCCTGGCTTCCGTCGCGCCTGCGGAACTGGCCGACAAAGCCCCGCGAAGTTCAAGTACGAAGGAGGTTGCATGGGCGAATAGCCTGGAAGAACGACGGAATGAGGTCAAACTTCGCATTGATGGTATCACCCTGGCACCCGCTGAAAGAAGCTTCGTGAACAAGAATGTCAGCGAGTATTTTTCATCTATCTCCCCATCCGGCAAAAGACGGCCTCAAAACAAGCGCAGCTATTCGCCGCCCCGGAAGACTAAAGGGGGAACTTATTTCAAAGGCGGTGGCTATACCGATCCGGATCCCAAAAAACCAAAACTTTCGCCGCCGTCAAAAGATGCGGAGCTGACGGCATATATCACCCAACCCCTTAGAAAGCAAAACAAGTCATAAACTTCAGATATGCATTTTTGGCTAGAAGCGGTCCTTTACTTCGTTTTACTGTAAATCCCACTCGAATTCGGCGGGAATCGCTTTCTTGCGGAAAACTATATCTATGCAAGTAAAATTTGCGCTGCTGGCCCTTTTGTCTGTGGCCGGTCCCCTGATATTGTCTGCACAGACATCCGATGCGGAAGCGGAAGCCGTGATTAACCTCCTCGGTATTCAAAAGCGGGAAGCCATCGCGAGGCTCGTACCAGTGTATGGGAAAGATTCCGCCGCATTCTGGAAGATCTATGAAGAATATCAGCAGGGGAACAGGGCAACGGCAAAGGATAGGCTCCAGCTTTACGAAGGTACGGCCCTATCCTATCAACGGATGACTCCTCAGGTAGCAGATTCGCTGGGGCAATTATATTTCAAGAACCGCATGGACCAGGAACGTACGCTGGAAACCTATTATAAAAAGATCAAGACTGCGACCAATGCGGTGGTGGCATTCGAGTTCTACCAGGCGGAGATCTACCTGCTGACTATGATCAGGGCACAGATCATGCAAAAAATCCCGACTTATGGGCAGTTACAGCCGGCACCCGGGAGGTAGGAGCGCCGGAAGGTTGGGCCGGCGGATAATGAAAAAATCCGTACCTTTGCCGCCCAATTTCAACTGAAACAGTATGGCAACAGTAACCAGGGAGAATATCGGCCTTTTGACCGACAAAATTACCGTCAGCATTTCGAAAGGCGATTATCTGCCGTCTTTCGAGCGGACGCTGAAACAATATGGCAAACAGGCAAATATTCCGGGTTTCCGGAAGGGGATGGTGCCCGCAGGGCTCATCAAGAAAATGTACGGCAACTCGGTATTCACCGATGAAGTGCTGAAGACCGTCGAAAAGGAGCTGACCTCCTATATGTCCAACGAGAAACTGGAGATCTTTGCGCAACCGCTGCCATTGCCTGAGAACGATGCCCGGCAGATCGATATCAATAATCCCGCCGACTATTCCTTTGCCTTCGAGGTGGGGCTGAAGCCGGCCTTTGCATTGGCGGACCTGGGATCGGCGAAGCCGACCAAACTGAAGATCATAGTCACCGATGCCATGATCGATGAAGAGGTCGAGCGGATGAGAACGCGGAATGGCAAAATGACCGAACCGGAAAGCGTCACCGGCGACGAGAACGTGCTGAATTTACATTTTTCTGAGTCGGATGCCTCGGGCCAACCGGTGGAAGGCGGTATTTCAAAAGACAATTCACTGCTGGTAAAATATTTTAATGAGGCCACCCGTCCGAAATGGATGGGACTGAAAAAGGGGGATTTTCTCGTGCTGCAGCCTTCGGCGGCATTTGAAGAAAAGGAAAGGGAATGGGTCATGCACGATCTGGGTCTCGATCATGCCGGGACCGACGCGGGTAATGGGGCCGACAAATATTTCCGGACGGAGATCACTAAAGTGGGCTTTATCGAAAAGCCTGAAGTGGATGAGGCCTTTTTCCAAACCGTCTATCCGGGTAGGGAGATCGCTTCCGAAAACGCCTTCCGCGATGCCGTAAAAGACGATATCGCCGCGTACTGGGAAGGTCAGAGCCGGAATCAATTGCAGCACGGTTTATATCATATCCTGCTGGATCAGACGAAGATCGAATTTCCCGAAGACTTCCTGAAGCGCTGGATGCAGAGCGGCGGCGACAAACCCAAGACCCAGTCTGAAGTCGAGCGGGAGTTTCCCTCCTTCGTCAACCAGCTGAAATGGACGCTCATCATCGACAAGATCATCCAGGATAACGGCATCGAAGTCGGACCCGACGAGATCAGGGCCTTTGCGAAACAGCAGCTATTCGGCTATATGGGTATGCCTGCAGGCGCCGAAGAGCAACCCTGGGTGGCCGATTATGTGCAGCGCATGATGCAGGACCGGAAATTCGTGGAAGATACGGTACACCGGATCCGGACCGAAAAGGTCTTCGGATGGGCGGAAACGCAGGTGCATCCGACCGAAAAACCCGTCAGCAAGGAAGACTTCGAGCATGAGGTGCAGGAACATGAACACCATCACCACTAGATAATGAATGGAACCCGGCCTTCGGCCGGGTTTTTGATTTGCACGGCAAGCCCGGCCAAAATGGACAGAATGGCAGATTTTTGGCGGTTTGAAAGTTTGGACGGAGATTTGAATGGAACTTTACCATTATTGAACCAATAGATCAACAATGAATCCATCAAACGAATTCGAGAAATATGCCGTGAAGCATCGCGGCCTGTCCAGCAACACATTGAATGACTACAACAAGTATGTTGTTACCAATCTTACACCGAACATTATTGAAGAACGCCCTATGAATGTGGCCGTGATGGACGTTTATAGCCGTCTCATGATGGATCGTATCATCTTTTTGGGCTACCCGATCAACGAAGAGGTAGCCAATATCGTGACAGCCCAGCTGTTGTTCCTCGACAGCACGGACCGCCACCGGGATATCCAGATGTATATCAACTGTCCCGGCGGCAGCGTCTATTCCGGACTTGGCGTTTACGATACCATGCAATATGTCACTCCCGACGTAGCCACCATTTGTATCGGAATGGCGGCTTCAATGGGCCAGGTCCTGATGTGCGCCGGCACCAAGGGTAAACGGACCGCCCTGAAGCATAGCCGGGTCATGATGCATCAGCCCAGCGGGTCCATCGGGGGACAAACCACCGATATCGAGATCACCGTCGCCGAGATCAAAAAACTGAGACGCGAGCTGTATGATATCACCGCCTTCCACACCGGTAAAACGGCCAAACAGGTGGAAAAGGACAGCGATCGCGATTACTGGCTGACCGCCCAGGAAGCGAAGGAATACGGTCTCGTCGACGAAGTGCTGCTTCTGAATCCCAAGAAGGAAGCCAGATCGTAAACCATATACTTATCAAACAAAAAAAAGACAGGACAATGAATTATTCGACATATTGGGGCAGTCGTCTGCGGATGGATGACGAGCCCGATGAAAAAGAGCCAAAGGATGAGAAGGGACCGGAATTCGGAATGTTGGCGAAGAAGCTGGAGAAGTATTTTTTCGAAAGCAGATCGGTAGAACTATGGGGACCGGTAGATGACAAATCGGCCAAGGATGTTGTCACCAAATTGCGGCTGCTGGATGCGGATAAACCAGGTGAGGAGATCAAATTCTTTATCAACAGTCCCGGCGGTGTCGTCACTTCGGGCTTTATCATTTACGATACGATGAAGCTGCTGAAAAGCCCCGTGAGCACGATCTGTATGGGTCTTGCGGCTTCCATGGGCTCGATCCTGCTCAGCGGGGGAGAGAAGGGCCGCCGTTTCGTTTATCCACTGTCCGAGATCATGATCCATCAACCGAGCCTGGGCGGATATATGCAAGGCGTAAGCATCGATCTGGAGATCACGGCCAGACAGACCCGGCGGGTCAAGGATATCAGTGCCCGGATACTGGCTGAGAATTGCGGTAAAAGGGTCGAGCAGGTGATGAAGGACTTCGACCGCGATTACTGGATGGACGCCAAAGAGGCGATCGAATATGGCATCGTGGATCATATTTTTGAGAAGGTCTGATCGCAACTAATTGATTTTCAATAGCGGGCGGCCTGGCGGTCGCCCCTACTCTTTTTTCCACCCTACTGGTATAATTGAATAAGTTGGGTAACTTTGTAATATGGCGAAAAATACCTTGCACTGTTCCTTCTGTGGGCGCAACCGGGATGAAGTGAAGATACTCATTGCGGGTCAGGAGGGGCATATTTGTGAGAATTGCGTAGAGCATGCGCAGGAGATCATACAGCAGGAGCTGATGATCCGGGAGGATTCGACGGGTAGCAGCTCATTCAAATTAACCGTTAAGAAGCCGATAGAGATCAAGCGTATACTGGACGAATATGTCATCGGACAGGAAGACGCGAAGAAAGTGCTGTCGGTAGCCGTGTATAACCACTACAAACGTCTGCAGCAGAAAGTCGTGGAGAATGAGGTCGAGATCGAGAAGAGCAATATCATCATGGTGGGCGAAACGGGGACGGGTAAAACCCTTTTGGCCAAAACGATCGCCCGGCTGTTGAACGTTCCATTCGCGATAGTGGATGCGACCGTTTTTACGGAGGCAGGCTATGTAGGGGAAGATGTGGAAAGCATACTGACCCGCCTGTTGCAGGTGTGCAATTATGACGTGGCCGCGGCTGAGCGGGGCATCGTTTATATCGACGAGATCGACAAGATCGCCCGGAAGGGAGACAACCCTTCTATCACCCGCGATGTCAGCGGTGAAGGCGTTCAACAAGGGTTATTGAAATTACTGGAAGGCACCGATGTGCTGGTCCCCCCGCAAGGCGGCAGGAAACACCCCGAGCAAAAACTGATCAAGATCAATACGCAGAATATCCTCTTTATTTGCGGCGGCGCTTTTGATGGTGTGGACAAGATCATTGCCCGCCGCATCAATACGAATGCCATCGGCTTCAACGTGAATAAGGAGCAACAGGAGGCCGCCAAGAAGAACCTGTTGCAGTATGTGAATGCGCCCGATCTGAAGTCATTTGGTCTGATACCGGAGCTTTTAGGACGCTTGCCGGTGGTCACGCATCTGGATCCGCTGGATAAGCCGACCCTGCGGTCCATCCTGACGGAGCCGAAGAACTCGCTGATCCGCCAGTACAAAAAGTTGTTCGAGCTCGAGGGTATTCAGCTCAGCTTCGAGCTCGATGTATTGGATTTCATGGTCGACAAAGCCGTGGAATACAAACTTGGAGCGCGTGGTTTGCGGAGCATTTGCGAGAGTATCCTGACGGATGCGATGTTCGAACTGCCTTCGGCCAAGGAAGACAAGTTCCATCTCGATCTGGAGTATGCGCAGAAAAAGTTCGACAAGAGCAAAATGAATCTTCTTAAAGTAGCATAACGAATGGAAGATCTGATCGAAAAGCTGAAGGCTCAGGGTCTGACGGAAGAGCAGGCCTACAAGGCCATCGAAGTCATCAAGAATTTCACGAAAGAAAAATTTCCGCTGTTCGCGGGCGCTATCGATAAACTATTCGATAAATATGGGCCGAAGACGGAGGATGATTTTATGCCGTGAGGCCGGCCGCACAGGCCCTCGCGCCTTTCTCCGGGGGTCGTCGCCCGATGCGTGGGAACCCCTTACCCCTTCAGCACTTCCCGTGCAATAACGATCTTTTGGATCTCGGAGGTGCCTTCACCGATCGTGCATAGTTTGCTGTCGCGATAGAATTTTTCCACCGGGAAATCTTTTGTATAGCCATAGCCGCCGAAGATCTGGACGGCCTCCGTGGCGGCGCGCACCGCTACTTCACTGGCATAATATTTCGCCATAGCGGCCTCGCGGGTCATCGGCAAATGCCGGTTCTTGAGATCGGCGGCCTGCATGGTCAGCAGTTCGGCGGCGGCTATTTCGGTGGCCATATCGGCCAGCTTGAAGGAAATACCCTGGAAATTGCTGATGGGCTGATCGAACTGGTGGCGCTCCTTGGAATATTGCAATGCGGCCGCCAGTGCGCCTTTAGCGATACCCAGCGAAAGCGCTGCAATGGAGATGCGTCCTCCATCGAGTACGGCGAGGGCCTGGTGGAAACCATCGCCTACCTCACCGAGGCGTTGGCTATCGGGAATACGGCAATTATCGAAGATCATTTCGGCTGTCTCGCTGGCTCGCATTCCGAGCTTGTTCTCCTTTTTGCCGCCGCTGAAACCTTTGGCGCCTCGCTCTACGACAAAAGCGGTGGCATTGTTCTTCTTACGGGGCTCGCCGGTGCGGGCCACCACCACGGCGATGTCGCCGCTGATGCCATGCGTGATCCAGTTCTTCGTACCGTTGATCACCCAGTGGTCGCCGTCCTTTACGGCTGTGCACTGCATGTTGCCGGCATCGCTGCCCGTGTTAGCTTCTGTCAACCCCCAGGCGCCCAGCGCCTCACCGGATGCAAGACGATGGAGATATTTCTCTTTTTGCTGTTTGTTACCAAAGGCGAGGATATGCCCCGTGCAGAGTGAATTGTGCGCGGCCAGGCTAAGTCCGATGGCGCCACAGACGGACGAGATCTCACTGATGATCGTGACGTATTCGATATAGGACAGGCCCGAGCCGCCATATTCTTCGGGAACGACGACGCCCATCATGCCCAACTGTCCCAGTTGTTTGAAAAGCTGATGCGGGAAGGTTTGGGCCTCATCCCATTCCATGACGAACGGTTTGATGTGCTGAGCTGCGAATTGGCGGGCCGTCTGGCCTACCTGTTTTGTAAGTTCATCGAATGCAAATTCCATGGGGGCACAATATAGGTGAATTTCTTCAAACGGACTAACGGGTGTTAGTATTGCGCGGCGAGGCCCCGCAGTTGCGGGCATATGAAAAAACCGCGCTCGCGCGCGGCCTAAGGGGTACTGATCCGTCCAACTAATCTATGCTAATAATAATATCGCGGGTAATAACGGGGGTGCGGGCGACGGGCCGGATGAAACGCCTCTGCGGGAAGGACCCTGCCGAGCCCGATGATCAGGCCGCCGCCGAGGCTGAATTGATAAGTCGACGAATAGCCGTTGATACCTACTCCGCTGCCATAATTGCTGAAGAAGAAGCTTGTGCCGGCTGCGTCGACAGGGGACAGCAGCTGGGCTTTCAGCTGAATACCCACCCGGGGAGAAACGTAGATATTCGTGCCGAGCTGGAACCCCATGGCAAAATTCGTTTGCTGGGTATAGCCTGAATTCATGGCGGGCGTCATGATCGCAGCCCCCAGCATGGCGCCGATAAAGGGACGCACCGTGGAGTTGGGGATCGTGAAGGACTGGACGGGACCGGCCATGATGTAGTCGAAGCTCAGGTTGGTCGCGGAGATCGGAGTATGGTCGGGGCCGTAATTATAAAGCCCCGAGGTCGTGTTCATATGACTGTAGAGCACTTCGATACCAAAACCGCGGTTGACGTTGAATTTGATCGATCCGCCATAGCTTACGCCGTCTGCGATGCGGCTATAGGCGCTGTAATAATCGTTGCGGTCTGCAAAGGTATACCCGACAGAAGGGATCAGCTCGACGGCAGTCTGCGCGAAGGAACG
>DASYSV010000046.1:0-6808 GCA_036010185.1 Puia sp. | reverse complement strand
GTGCGGCCGATGCTGCCGCGCTGGCTGATATTGTAGCCCATGTTCGTCAATTTTTCGCGGGTATCGGAAGGAAACGTCTTTTCCACGTAGAGCGAGTCCGGCAGCCACTGGTGGTGGAATTTGGGTTTATTGACGGCGTCTTCCGCGCTGAGACCGAAATCGAGGATGTCGAGGAGGGTCTGGAAGACAGAAGTGGTGATGGTGGTACCTCCCGGCGTTCCTACTACGAGATACACTTTTCCCTTTTCGAGGACGATCGTGGGAGTCATAGAGCTTAGCATCCGTTTGCCGGGTGCGATGGCATTGGCTTCCGTGCCAACGGCGCCGTACATATTGGGTACTCCGGGTTTGACGCTGAAGTCATCCATCTCGTTGTTGAGGAAGAAGCCGGCGCCGCCGACCACCACCTTGCTGCCATATCCGCCGTTGAGCGTGGTCGTGATGGACACGGCGTTGCCCTGGTCGTCGACGACCTCGAAATGGGTCGTCTCCTCGGACTTTGGAGAAAGCATGCCTGCGCCGATATCTTTACTGCTGCCCGCCCTGGCTGGTTGGATCTCGGCCATTCTTCGTTGCAGGTATGCGTGGCTGGTGAGGGTATCGACGGGCACCGAATAGAAGTCGCGGTCGCCGAGATATTTGGCCCTGTCGGCATAGGCGAGGCGTTCTACCTCCGTCATGAGGTGGACGGCTTTCACCGACCCGAAACCGTAGGAGGCGAGGGGTTGATCTTCCACCATTTTCATCATTTGTTGAAGTATGACGCCGCCGCTGCTGGGCAGCGGCATGGTTACGACCGTGTATTGTTTGTAGGGGAAGATGGCTGGTTGTCTTTCTTTGGCGGTATAACCCTTCAGATCGGACATCGTGATGATACCTTTCCCGCGTTGCATTTCCGCGACGATGAGCCGGGCCGTTTCGCCCTCATAGAAGCCTTTGGCGCCCAGGTCGCGGATGCGTCTCAGGGTGCGGGCGAGGTCTTTTTGTATCAGTGTATCGCCAGCCTTCCATCCTCTTTCGTTTACGAAAACGGGGAGGACCGTATTGTATTTTCTAAATGCCTTCTGGGCGGAGTTGAGACCGCGTGCCTCGGATGCTGTGAGGGCAAAGCCGTTTTCGGCCAGATCGATGGCCGGCTGTATCAAACGGGGGAAGCCCAGCTTTGCATAACGCAGCTCGTCAAATATGCCGGCGATGGTGCCCGGTACGCCGGACGCGAGATGCCCGTTCTGGCTGAGATCCGTCCGAGGGTTGCCATCGGCGTCGAGATACATGTCGCGGGTGGCGGCAGTGGGTGCTTTTTCACGGTAGTCGAGCGTGATATTTTTTCCGTCGGCCGTATGTGCGACCATGAAGCCTCCTCCGCCGATGTTACCTGCGGCGGGATATACGACTGCCAGTACCAGCTGCGTCGTGATCGCTGCATCGAAGGCGTTGCCACCCTGACGCAGGATCTCCATGCCTGCATGGCTGGCGAGGGGATGTGCGGAGACCACGGCGCCGTGATTCACGAAGGCCGTCTTGCGGATGGTATAGGAGAAGGGTGTCTGGTCGTTTTGGGCAAGAGCGCTGACCGAAACGAGGAGAAGTGTGCAATGGATGATAAAGCGGATGAGCGGTTGCCGCATACAGAAGAAAGATTTACCGTAAGTTACCATTTTTCTTACATTCGCCCATTCATGAAGATAAACCTGCTATTGCCATTGGGTCTGCTGCTGTCTGTCTGCTGTTGTTATTCACAGACGGCGCCTTCGCCGGAAGCATTTTTGGGCTATCCATTGGGCGCGCATTTCACTCCGCATCATCGTGTCGTCGAATATTTCAGGGCGGTGGCGGCGGCTGTGCCGGGCAGGGTACAGGTGGAACAATATGGGACCACGTATGAGGGACGGCCGCTGGTGATGGCCTTTATCGCGTCTCCCGCAAATCTTCTCCGCCTGGAGTCCATCCGGCGGAATAATCTTCGGCTCGCGGGGGTGCTTCATGACAGTGCGGCGCCGGACGAACATGCGCCTGTGATCGTTTGGTTGAGCTATAATGTGCATGGCAACGAGCCGGCATCCACCGAGGCGGCCATGAAGACCCTGTATGCTCTTGTGGATCCTGCGGGTGAGCAGGGCAAGGGATTGTTGGATAATACGGTCGTCATCATCGACCCTTGCATCAATCCCGACGGTCGCGACAGGTATGTCAACTGGTACAATGATGTCGTGGGTGCGCAGCCCAATCCCGACCCGGTGTCGCGCGAGCACCAGGAGCCCTGGCCCAGAGGCCGGACCAATCATTACAATTTCGATCTCAACCGCGACTGGGCCTGGCAGACGCAGGTGGAAACGCAGCAGCGGTTGAAGAAATACAATTCCTGGTTACCGCAGGTGCATGTGGATTACCATGAACAGGGTTTCAACAATCCGTATTATTTCGCTCCGGCCGCGGAACCTTATCATGACGTGATCACTCCGTGGCAGCGCGAATTCCAGGTCACCATCGGAAAAAATAACGCGCGTTTTTTCGATCGCAAGGGCTGGCTGTATTTTACGAAAGAAGAGTTCGACCTGTTCTATCCCAGTTACGGGGATACCTACCCGATCTATAATGGCGCCATCGGCATGACCTTCGAGCAGGGCGGCATCGGCGCAGGGCTGGCGGTGCAGTTATCCGACGGGGACACATTGACGCTTGCGCAGCGTATCGAGCATCATTATACGACGGGGATATCGACCATCGGGATGGCGGCGGCCAATGCGGACCGGCTGGTGCGGGAATTCCATCATTATTTTATCGAAGCGGTCGCGCATCCCGGCGGCGAGTTCAAGGCATATATCCTTCGGAACGACACCTTCGGGGACAGGCTTGAGCGGCTGCGGGGTTTCCTCGACCGGAACGGCATCAAATGGGATCTTGTGGCGGCCGGCACCTATACGGGAGTGGATTATGAGACGGGTAAGAGTGCGACTTTCAAGACTGCGCCGGGCGATATCGTGATCAATGCCAATCAGCCGAAATCGAATTTGTTGCGGGTGCTATTCGAGCGGCAATCGCATATCAGTGACTCGGTGACTTATGATATTACGGCCTGGTCTGCGCCTTTCGCTTATGGGATACAGGCTTATGGGTTGAATGCTTTTGCCGGAGTGGAGAAACCGCATATCGGTGGTACGGGGTCGACCGGAGTGGACGAACAATATGCTTATGCCATACGATGGACGGGCATGGGCTCCGTGCGTTTGCTGAGCAGGCTGTTGCAGAAAGGCATCAAGATACGCTTTGCGGAACGGCCCTTCCAATCGGGGGGCCAATCCTTCGATCGCGGCACCCTGCTGATCACGGCCACCGGCAATAGCGCGCTGGGCGCCGGATTATGGCCCCTGGTAAAGGGGACGGCGAAGGAGACTGGTGTAAACCTATGGCCCATTGCCTCCGGGTTCGTCGAAAAGGGCCCCGATCTTGGCAGCGGTCTGGTACGTTTTATCCGTCGTCCGCGGGTGGCGCTGTTAACGGGCGAGCAGGTGGGCTCGCAGGAGGCGGGAGAGGTCTGGCATCTGTTCGAGCAGGAGCTCGGTTACCCGATCACGTTGGTAAATGCGGAATCTATGGCATATGTAGCCTGGAAGAACTTCGACGTCGTGATCCTTCCCGGCGGCAGGTACCGGGGGCTGGAGGACAAGAATACCGCAGAAATGTTGCGCAACTGGGTTCAGGAGGGAGGGCGTCTTATCGCCATGGAACAGGCCGTGGAGCAGCTGGCTAAGGGTGAATGGGGGATCAGGGCAAAGGCTGCGGACGGGGATAAGAAGGAAGACGAAAAGGACAAAAAGGACGACGAATATGCGGATCTGCACCGGTATGACAACCGGCAGCGCGAGGAGGTCACGGGCAGCGTTCCCGGATCGATCTATAAAGTGGAGCTGGACAATTCTCATCCGTTGGCATTCGGGTATCCCGACCATTATTATACGCTGAAGCAGGACGATAATGTATATGAATTCATGAAGGACGGCGGCTGGAATGTCGGTGTCGTAAGGAAGGACGGATATGTGAGCGGGTTCACGGGTACCAGGGCCAGGGAAAAGATAAGGGATGGGGTGATCTTCGGTGTGCAGGACCTGGGAAGGGGTGAGGTCGTATTCATGGCGGATGATCCTTTATTCCGCAGTTTTTGGGAGAATGGGAAAATGTTGTTTTGCAATGCGGTGTTCTTAGTCGGGCAATAATATATTACTATGAAACGAATCATTTATTTATTGGCGGCGATCTGGTCGGGGGGTCTTACGGTCTCGGCGCAGGCGCCTTCCACCGTGACCTCGGCGGATATCTATTTACGGCTAAAAAAATTGAATGTCCTGGGCACCGTCCTCTATGTGGCGGCGCATCCCGACGATGAGAATTCGCGGTTGATCGCGTATATGGCCAAGGACCGGCTATACCGGACGGGATATCTTTCGATGACCAGGGGGGATGGCGGTCAGAATCTCATTGGCGACGAGCAGGGCGTCGAGCTGGGGCTGATCCGTACGCAGGAGATGATGGCGGCGCGGCGGGTGGATGGGGCCGAGCAATTCTTTACCCGTGCGTTCGATTTCGGCTTTTCGAAATCGACGGAGGAAGCGTTAAAGACCTGGGACAAGCAAAAGATATTGAGCGATGTCGTTTGGGTGATACGAAAGTTCCAGCCGGATGTGATCATCACGCGATTTCCCCCGGACAGCCGGGCGGGTCATGGCCATCATTCGGCCAGTGCGGTGCTTGCACATGAAGCATATGAGGCGGCGGCCGATCCGAACCGTTTCCCGGAGCAATTGAAATATGGCGGAATAAAGCCCTGGAAAGCGAAGCGGATATTATGGAATTCCTTCAATTTCGGTCCCGGCGCCAATACGACGAGCGACGACCAGATGAAGATAGATGTCGGTGGCTACAACCCTATACTGGGGAAAAGCTATGGCGAGCTGGCCGCGATCAGCAGGACCAATCACAAGAGCCAGGGTGCAGCGCTGACGCCTGCCCGTGGTGAGTCGATGGAATACTTTAACCTCGTGGCTGGTGATCCGGCGCATAGCGATCCGATGGAGGGTGTGGTCACGGATTGGAGCAGGGTAGAAGGAGCACAGAATATCCCGGGGATGATCGAACGGGTGATCCGGGATTTTTCGCTGATGGCTCCCGAGAAAAGTGTGCCGGGTCTGATAGATATCTGGAATGCTATCGCTCAGTTACCCGATGGATATTGGAAGAATAAGAAGATGCAGGAGGTGCAGGCGCTGATCGCCGACTGCAGCGGATTATGGGTGGAGGCGACCGTGCGGACACCTTATGCGGTGAGAGGGGATTCGCTTGCCATCACTTGCGTGGTGAATGACCGGCTGGGGGTGGATATGACCGTCAATTCGATCTCTGTGTCGACGCCTCCGTCGGTGCAGGCGGAATATACTGTTCCACCGGGGCATCCCGACGCCAAGCTTTATAAGCCGGATCTTTCTGCGACTGTGGATCAGCAGCTGCGTGCGGACCAGAATTTCACCTTTACGCGATCGATCCTCGTGTCGCCGCGAAAGATGCTGACACAGCCCTATTGGCTGGCAGAGCCGATGTCACCCGGCCATTTTAATGTAAAGGACCAGCAACTGATCGGCGAGCCGCTGGGTGATCCGCCTTACCTGGCGGAGGTCTTCATTACGGTAGACGGGCATCAGGTGGAGGTGGATCGACCGGTTCGATACAAGTATACCGATCCGGTGAAAGGCGAGCTCTACGAGCCCCTGACGATACTGCCGCGGGCTACGGCGCGGTTCGATCCGGAGTTACTGGTATTTACCGACGGCGAGAAAAAGGGATTCAACGCGTTGGTGCAGGACCGTACGGGGCTTGATCATTCACCCGTTTTGGGACTGACGGCCGCACCTGCGCTTTCCATACAATCTTCCGCGGGCGGGACATTGGGTGGACAGTCCTGGATGGCGAAACCCGCCGGCCCGGAGACGGCGCTGGTCACCGTGAATGGCGTTTTCGATGACCATGGCCGGAAGGACACCGCGATGGAGCTCCGAACGATCGCCTACGAACATATCCCGCGGATCGACTATTTCCGTCCGGCGGAAGAGAAGTTTGTGCTGGCCGACATAAAAACGGCCGGGAAGCGCATCGGTTATATCGAAGGAGCCGGGGACAAAGTCCCGGATGCGTTGGTGCAAATGGGTTATGAGGTGATGATGCTGAAAGAAAAGGATATTACCCCGGGCTTTTTGAATCAATTCGATGCCGTCATAACCGGGGTCCGGGCTTATGACGTACATGGTTGGCTGGCGGCCCGGCATAGCGCACTGATGGAATATGTCAAAGACGGCGGGAACCTGATCGTTCAGTACAACAGGGGCAACCTGGGTCGGATGACCACCAATATCGGACCGTATCCCCTTGCGATATCGAATCTCCGGGTGACCGATGAGAATGCGCGGGTCAATTTCCTGCAACCGTCGCATCCCGTGCTCAACTTTCCCAATAAGATCACCGACAGGGATTTCGAGGGCTGGATACAGGAGCGCGGCATTTATTTTGCCGGGCAGACCGATCCTCAGTATGAGGCGATATTTTCGATGAGCGATCCGGGAGAACAGGAACAAAAAGGCAGCCTGGTGATCGCGCATTTCGGGAAAGGGATTTTCGTTTATACGGGGCTGGTGTTTTTCAGGGAATTGCCCGCCGGCGTGCCGGGGGCTTACCGCCTGATAGCGAATATTATTGCACTTAATCAAAAGAAGGGTTTCTGATGAGGAGAAGGAGGGATGTTGCCGTCATTACGGCTCTGGTC
>DASYSV010000597.1:0-7562 GCA_036010185.1 Puia sp. | reverse complement strand
CATCCCGCCAACCGGGACCGGACCGATCCTCCGCGTGCACCCGCATCCGCAACCGATCCGATTATCAGCGGACTCCCGTCCGCCGGTGCATTTTCAATTATTTCTTGGCGACCTTCTTCTTACCGGCAACCGTCTTACGCTTTCCTTTACGGGTACGGCTGTTGGTACGGGTACGCTGGCCACGCACGGGCAGACCCTTACGATGACGCAAACCACGATAGCAGGCGATATCGAGCAGACGCTTGATATTCATTTGCACTTCCGAACGAAGCGCGCCCTCTACCTTGAACTCATTCGTAATGATATTACGGATGGCGTTCAGCTCATTGTCATCCCACTGGTGTACCTTCTTGTCGAATTCGATACCAGCCTTTGTAAGGATATACTGGGCAGTCGAACGACCGATCCCGAAGATATAGGTCAGTCCGATCTCCCCTCTTTTATTTTTTGGTAAGTCTACACCGGCGATACGAGCCATATTCTATTACTTGTTTAATTTTATCTAATTAACCCTGACGTTGCTTGAAACGAGGATTCTTCTTGTTGATCACATACAGCTTCCCCTTCCTCCTCACGATCTTACAATCGGCGCTGCGCTTTTTGATGGATGCACGAACTTTCATGATGAATTATTTGTCTTTTTTATTTGAATCATGCAGTCGGCTTTCGCCTCGTGTCATGTTACATTTTTATTTATACCTGAATATAATTCTTCCTCTCGTCAAGTCATACGGACTCATCTCCACCCCTACCTTATCCCCCGGCAGTATACGTATGTAATTCATCCTCATTTTCCCCGAAATGGTTGCCAGTATTTCATGGCCGTTTTCCAACTTTACCTTAAACATTGCATTGGACAAGGCTTCCAGAATGATACCATCTTGTTTAATGAGTGCTTGTTTCGCCATACGTTTTTGGGAGCGCAAAGATAGGAATAATTTACATTTGCGGCAAAAAATAGCTAGAAATCAAGCCGGAATGTCAATTTTTAATCGGCCTTCGGCCGGCGAAGGCCTCCGCCCTGCCACTGGCAAGGCCCCGGTCGCACCCTTTTCGGGCGGTCCGCTCTGATTTCCGGCAATGATATTAAATAAAAGTGTAATACCAAGGCGTTCAACCCGCCTGCAAGTCATTCAACCCACCTAATGGTGCGCCCCGACCCCCCTCACCAAATCGACCTTTGTCATCTGATGATAATGATTCTGCAGCTGATGGACACTGATATGCTCGATGATATGGCGCCTGTCCTCCCTGTACCACATCTCGAAATGGGCAAAACTACCCGGCACATGCAACAAGATCCGGAAAGGTCCCCGCAAATACTTGACCGACCCATCGGGCTGAACCTGCTTCTCAAAACCGAATTTCAATAACTGGTTCTCATCCAGGGGAATAGGATACAATTCCTCCGACCCGTACCAAAAAGCCTGCGCTTCATTGTCAACGCAAACCAATCTGTCCGCATCAGCCTTATCGATAACCTCTCCCTCCGTACGCTGACCGTTGAACTCGATCAACACAATATCGCCGATTCTCAATTCATGAAAAGGGACCATATGACATCGTTTTATTTGTTATTTCCGAATTTACGGGATTTCCCCCTAAATCGCAAGCATATCCGCTCCCGCACCGCCGACGCCCCAATTCCTGCTAGCCGTACTCCGCTCCCGCACCGCCGACCCCAATTCCTGCCACCACCGTCCGCTACATCACCAGCGCCCCCTGCAACTCCGCCAGCTTCTCATCGATAACCGCCATTTCATCCTCCGACAACCTGACCTGCATCGCCCTGGCATTCTCGACCGCCTGCCGGGCATCCCGTGCCCCTACCAATGCAATGGTAATGCCCGGCCTCTCCAGCGTCCAGCGAATAACCAACTGCGTCAGACTCGCACCCCGCTCTTCCGCCATCGGCCGCAATTCGTCCAGGAAGGCATTGATCCGCGTTAAATTCTCACCCCGAAAATATTTGCTGTCGCCCCGGTTGTCCCCCTCGTTGAAACGATGACCGGGACGGATCTTTCCCGTTAGCAATCCTCGCTGTAGCGGACTATACGCCAATATGGCCTTCTTATGCGAAAGACAATAAGGCACCAGCTCGTCCTCGATATCGCGTCTGACCATGCTGTACGGCACCTGGTCCGAAGCCAGCCTGATCGTCTTGTCCGCCTCTGCCATCTGTGCCGTATCGTAGTTGCAAACTCCCGCTGCCCTTATCTTCCCCGCTGTCATCAATTCATCCAGCGCTTCCATCGTTTCGCTAATAGGCGTCGTTATGTCCGGCCAGTGCTGCTGGTACAGGTCGATATAGTCCGTCCTCAAACGCCTCAAACTATCCTCGCATTCCCTGATCACACTCTCTTTTCCTCCATACTTGTAGATGTCCAGCGGCCGTCCCTCATTATCCTGACTCTTGAAGCCAAAATCCCCGCGAGTCATATCCCATCGCATCCCGAATTTGGTCATGATCTGAACTGAGTCCCGGGGTATCCCCTGCAATGCCTCACCCACGATCTCCTCGCTCAAACCCATCCCATACACCGCCGCGGTATCTATAGACGTCACGCCTTCGTCATAGGAAGCCCGGATGGCCGCAACGGCGTCCTTTCGGTCGCTGCCTCCCCATAACCAACCGCCGATGGCCCACGCGCCAAAAGTGATCGCAGAAGCCTTCACCCCCGATTCACCGAGATGTCTGTATTCCATATTGCTTTCATTTAGTCCACGAAAATACGCGCCCACCCCGCTAACCCGCCATGCTAACTTTATTTTGAGCCGCCCGCTCCAAACACCTGCATCCCCGACGAATATGTCGCCACAGGCTTCACACTAAGCACCTCTCCAGCCGGCACCTGCATCATATCTTTATCCAACACCACGAAATCGGCCACCTTGCCTGCCTCGAGACTCCCGATCCTGTCCTCCCAACGATCGGCCCTTGCCGCCCATATCGTCATCCCCCGGATGGTCTCCTCCCTGCTCAGCGCATTCTCGGGCTGAAAACCACCCGACGGATATCCCTTCGCATCGACCCTGAATACGGCCGCCAGAAAAGTTTTGAACGGGCTGATATCCTCCACCGGGAAATCCGTCCCCAACGCCACCCAGCCATTCTGCTGCAACAGTCGTTTGAAAGCATACGCATTCTTCAAACGCTGCGGACCCAGCCGCTCACCCGCCCAATACATATCGCTGGTGGCATGCGTGGGTTGCACCGACGGGACGATCGAAGCCTTACCGAACAGATCGAAATCCGCCTCATCGATCACCTGCGCATGCTCGACACGCCAGCGCCTGTCATTCTTTCCTTTCAGATATTTGTTGTACACCTGCAGGATCATCCTGTTGCCCGAATCCCCGATGGCATGCGTGCACAATTGCCAATCCGTCGGCGCTAATCGCGCGGCCAGTGAATCAAAATGTGCAGGAGGACTCAACAGAAAACCCACCCACCCCGGTTTGTCGCTGTAAGGCGCGAGCAAACAGGCGCCCCGGCTACCCAGCGCACCGTCGGCATATGCCTTCACTCCACCGACATACAACCGGTCCGTTTTATAGGGCCCGCGCGGCAAATAGTGATCGAGATTGTACGGACGGTCGCTCAACAAAGCATAGACACGCATTTTCAACTTGCCCGTCTTTTGCAGCGAGTCGATCGCCTCGATGGCCAGCCTGTCGATACCACAATCCGCGACGGTCGTCAAACCCTGCGCGAAACATTTCTGCTGCGCCGCATCCACCCGTTCCAAAAACTCAGCCGGAGAAAGATCGGGCTCGTGCGCATAAACCAAACGCTGCGCATTGTCGATCATGATCCCGGTCAACCGGCCATTCTTCGTCTCGATGACGCCTCCTCCGATCTGCTGCCCGGCATGAACACCCGCCAGCTCCAAAGCCTTCGCATTGGCCAGCAACGCATGACCGTCCACCCGTCCGAGGACCACCGGGGTATTTGGAAACAGCTGATTCAGCAAAGTATTGTCGGGAAAGGCCTTCCCCGGGAATTTATTCTGATCCCATCCGCGCCCCCGTATCCATGCCAGACCAGGATGGGCATCCGTGAATTGCTTCACCCGCTGAACCATCTCTTCCGTGCTCGTACAACCGAACAGGTCGGTCATGAACAACGATTCCCCATATGATATGAAATGCGAATGCGCATCGATGAATCCCGGGTACACGGCTTTCCCGCCTTCATCGGTCATCGCAGGCGCGGAATACCTGGCAAGAACGTCCTCGTCCGACCCCGTCGCCAGGATGCGCCCATCCTTCACCGCCATTGCCTGAACAGTGTCGAACGCGCTGTCTACCGTATAAATTTTTGCGTGATAAACGATCAGATCGGCAGGCTGCTTCCCCCGGCAGGAGAAAAGGACGATAGCAGCCGCTGCAGCTAGTCTTGTATGTTTCATTCCCTAATATACGAAATCCCCGGCCCCTATTCCGCCCAGCTCATCGTGTAACCCTGATTTTCGATGCCCAGCGCCTCCACCGTCAACATCAGTGGATGAAAAGTATCGACCATGACGGCCAGCTCCTTCGTCTCTTTCGCGCCGATGCTGCGCGCAACGGCCCCGGGATGCGGTCCGTGCGGGATACCCCCCGGATGCAACGTGATCATACCCCGCGTGACGTTCTTGCGGCTCATGAAATCCCCGTCCACATAATAGATCACTTCATCGCTGTCGATATTGCTGTGATTATACGGCGCCGGTATCGACATCGGATGGTAGTCGAACAGCCGCGGAACAAACGAACAAACCACGAAATTATGCCCTTCGAAGGTCTGATGCACCGGCGGCGGCTGATGCACCCGCCCCGTTATCGGCTCGAAATCATGAATGCTGAACGCAAACGGATAACAATACCCGTCCCACCCGACCACATCAAAGGGATGATGCCCGTAATGGATCCCATAGACCCTCCCCTTCTTCTTCGTCTGGATCAGGAAATCGCCTTTTTCGTCGCGTGGCGACAATGATTGCGGACCCCGGATATCCCGCTCGCAATAGGGAGAATGCTCCAGCAGCTGCCCGTAAGGGCTCAGATATTTCTTTGGGTAACGGATAGGGCTAAATGATTCCACTATAAAAAGCCGGTTATCCGGGCCATCGAACTGTATCTGGTATATCGTCCCTCTCGGGACCAGCAGGTAATCCCCGTATCCAAAGCTCAGTTCCCCATACATGGTCTTCAACGTTCCACCGCCATGATGAACGAAGATCAGCTCATCGGCATCCGCATTCTTGTAGAAATAATTCTCCATCCCCGCGGCCGGCGCGGCCAGTACGATGTGACAATCGTTGTTCACCAGCACCGCCTTCCGGCTTTGCAAAAAGTCTGCTTCCGGCTTCACCAGGAACCCGTCGAAGCTGCGATGCTTCAGCATCTTCTCTTCGGCAATGCGCGGCTGTGCATCATAGGGAGCGTCCGTCGCAATGATCTCCGTCGGGGGATGAATATGATAAAGCAGGGAATAATCATTGGAGAAACCTTCCGTGGAGAACAACTGCTCCGAGTAGAGCGAGCCATCCCCCTGGCGAAATTGAGTATGACGTTTGTGGGGAATGGTCCCCAGCGAATGATAGTGAGGCATAGCTGATCGTTCCCCAAAATTAATAAATATTATCTTTACCCCATGCTGAAGATTGGATTGATTGCCGACACCCACCATTTCCTTGACGAAAACGTCTTCCGGCATTTCGAAACCTGTGACGAGGTCTGGCATGCGGGCGATTTTGGAACGATCGGGCTCGCCCGACGCCTGTCGGACTTCAAGCCGCTGAAAGGTGTATACGGGAATATCGACGGCCCCGACATCCGGAGCGTCTACCCCGAAAAACTCCGATGGCAATCGGAAGGCGTCCACGTCTTCATGACCCATATCGGCGGCTCACCCCCGCGCTATAACCCCGGCGTCAGAAAGGAGCTCCAAACTGCCACTCCGCAGCTCTTCATCTGCGGCCATTCTCATATCCTGAAGGTCATCTACGACGAAAAAATTCACTGTCTTCACATGAACCCCGGCGCGGCCGGCAGACAGGGATGGCATACCGTACGGACTATTATCCGTCTCACTATCGATGGAAAAGATATGCGCGATTGTGAAGTGATCGAACTCGGGCCGCGCGGCGGCTGACCCTCTCTCCCGGAGCCCCCCGGCTATCTATAACCATTCCAGCAACTTGGTCCTAAGCTCATTGGGCTTGAACGGTTTGCTCACAAAATCATTCATCCCGCAGGACATGATCTCATGGATGATCTCATTCTTGGGAGAGGCGGTGATGGCGATGATCGGTATGTCCTTGAAGTGTTTGCGGATCTTGCGCGTACAGGCAAACCCGTCCAGCACGGGCATCTGTACGTCCATCAATATCAGATCGTATTTCCGGCGTGAAACGAATTCCAGCGCCTGCCGGCCGTCCACGACGATCTCCAGCTGAGCTCCCCACCCGGTGATAAAACGCCTGGCGATATTGGCATTGAAGACATTGTCCTCCGCCAGCAGTATCGTCTTGTTCTTGAATTGTTCATTGCTCTTCGGCACTATTTTGGTCGTAGCAGTCGCAGCGTCGGTCTGATGCCCCTGCAGCAACGGCAACGTGAAATGGAAATCCGATCCTTTCCCGGGCGAGCTCGCCACCAGGATCGAGCTTCCCATCAGCTCCACCAGCCTGCTCGATATCGACAATCCCAGTCCCGTTCCCCCATACAGCCTCGTCGTATCGCTATCCGCCTGCGTAAACTGCTCGAAGATCTTGTCCAGTTTATCCTCCGGTATCCCGATCCCTGAATCGATCACCGAAAAACGCGTGACATAAGTGGCTCCCTGCCGCTCCGCCATCTCTACCTTCAACTTGACGAACCCTTCCAGCGTAAACTTGATGGCATTGCTGATCAGGTTGTTCAGCACCTGTGACAGCCGGAAACTATCCCCCTTCACGTAAAAGGGCATCCGCTCGTCATATTCCACGTCGAAGACGATCCCCTTTTCCTTGGCCTTGAAGCTAAAGGACTGATAAAGGCTCTGTGTGAGTTCCCGCAGATTGAAATCGATGGAAGAAAGCTCGATCTTCCCCGAGTCCAGCTTGGTGAAATCCAATATATCGTTGATGATATGCAAAAGGCTCTCGCCCGAAAACTGCAGGGTCCGGAGGTCTTCCTGCTGATCTTCCCGGGGCTGACTCTGCAACAGCAGATGCGTGATGCCGATCACCGCATTCAACGGCGTCCTCAATTCATGGCTCATTACGCTCAGGAACTGGGATTTCGCTTTCGCCGCCTGCTCGGCCTTCTCCTTCATCTGCACCAGTTCCTGCTCACGTTGCTTGCGGCTTGAAATATCCCGGATAAATGCGCTGTAATAGGATTCGCTCTCGTCGTCGATAGCCGTAACCGTTAGCTCGATGGGAAATTCTTCCTTGCTCTTCCGGACGGCCGTCAGCTCCAGCCGCTGATTGAGGATGGATACCCCTTCGCTTTCCAGGAACCCCTGGAATCCGGTCCATGCGGAATGATCGTAGGACGTCGGGATGATCGTCTCCATCAGCGTACGACCCTTT
>DASYSV010000585.1:0-4039 GCA_036010185.1 Puia sp. | reverse complement strand
CGATCCTGGTCACCTATTGCACGGTCTGCCGGACCGGGAGGATCTATAGCCCGTTTGTAAACGGAAAGTATGCTGCTTTCCGACTCGTGGGCATGGATCATTTCAACGCTATGTTCGAAGATGAGGACACACGCAGCTGGTGGCGGCAAGCCACAGGAAAAGCTATTACCGGCCCTATGAAGGGGCAGCAGCTGGCAGAGATCCCTTCCGCCCAAATGACGCTGGGTGACTGGCAGACACTGCACCCCAATAGCCTGACCTTGCAACCCGATCCGAATTTTAAAAGCAAATACGACAGTCTGAAAGGCTATGACGAAGGCACGCTCAAAAGCGGCCTCGAGAAAAGAGATTCCGGCTCCTGGAAATTTAAATCCTGGGTCATCGGCATCGAGTCGGGCGGGAGAAGCAAAGTGTATGACTGGAACAACCTGGTCAGGGACAGGGTTATCCCGGACACTATCGGCAAGCGGCACCTGTTACTTACGATCGAACCTGATAATAAAACCTTTTATGCTTTATCCTATAACGACAGCCTGAGCTTCGAATATGACACCAGCGCGAAGACCATCCGGGATAGCAATACCCACAGCACATGGTCGCCAAGCGGTATCTGTACAGCCGGGCCGCTGAAGGGTACGCAACTACAAACCGTACAGGCCTACCAGGAATTCTGGCATTCATGGCGGACCTTTCATCCCGGGGCCGTCGAGGTTAGGTGATAGATATTTTAACTGGCGTTTCGTCAACCCCTCGCAGACAATCAGGACGGATTGCGGGGGTTCGAGCTGGCCGATGCCGATGGATACGTACTGTTTTTCGGACGACCCATCACGACTCCTTGATCAAATAAAAGCACAAACCCCATTTTCGCATCCCGATCGCGAGCCATGATTATCAGGCATTTACGTAGATCGCCGGAGAAAAACGCCCACTCTTCTCATTTACAACGTTGACTATAATAAACAAATTGCCTATATTTGTTCACAACAATCAACATTATGAAGACCAGGTCAGTCATTTTACTCCCCAAAACCCAACGAATTCTTGACCAGTTTGGCGAGAACATCAAGCTGGCCCGACTTCGCCGCAAGTTGTCCACAGACCAGGTAGCCGAAAGGGCGGGTATTAACCGCACCACTCTCTGGAATATCGAAAAGGGAATACCTACGGTTGCCATGGGCGCTTATTGCCAGGTACTGTCTGTCCTCGGTCTTGCCGGGGATTTATTAAAGGTTGCATCCGACGACGAACTCGGACGCCGCCTGCAGGATGCCGATCTGATCGTAAAAAAACGTGCTCCCAAAAAGAAATAGGAATGGACATCTTCGTATATGCAGATTGGAAAGGATTAAATGGCCCTGAGAGAATGGGGACACTGAAGGTGGCGCGCACCAAAGGACATGGAGTATTTTCGTTTGAATATGATGAAGAATGGATAAAGAAAGGCAGAGCGCAGGACCTCGATCCGGATCTTCAGTTTTATCCCGGACCCCAATATTTGGGAAAGGACAGGCCCAATTTCGGTGTTTTCATGGACTCTTCTCCCGATCGGTGGGGTAAAGAGCTGATGCGCAGACGCGAGTCGATCCTGGCTCGTCAGGATTCGCGTAAACCCAATACATTATTTGAAGAGGACTATTTATTAGGTGTTTATGATCTCCACCGGATGGGCGGCTTGCGATTTAAAATACCTGGTAACGACCATTTTCAGCATGATGTTCAGGGCCTGGCCGCTCCACCCTGGACAAACCTCCGTGAATTGCAACATGCAAGTCTGGAATTTGAAAAGGACATGCTGCAGGACCAACAGGCATTGCAGTGGATCAACCTGCTAATAGCACCCGGCGCATCTTTGGGAGGCGCCAGGCCCAAAGCCAGCGTAACCGACGGGCAGGGCAACCTGTGGATCGCCAAATTTCCAAGTATCACCGACCAGACCAATGTAGGAGCCTGGGAAATGATCGCAGCGGACCTTGCCCTGCAAAACGATATTCATATCGCCCATTGCGAAGTGAAGAGGTTCAATAGCAAATTCGATACATTTCTCTCAAAGAGATTTGACCGCACCGGCGAAGGAAGCCGGCTCCATTTTGCATCGGCCATGACTTTACTGGGAAGAACAGATGGAGCGGACGCTACGACGGGGGTTTCCTATCTGGACCTGGTACAATTTATAATGGAGAAAGGCGCCGCTCCCGGCAGGGACCTTGAACAATTGTGGCGTCGGATCGTCTTTTCAATTGCCGTAAAAAATACGGATGATCACCTTCGCAATCACGGATTTTTGCTTTCCGGTTCCGGATGGTTGCTTTCTCCGGCATACGATATTAATCCCGTCCATTTTGGTACCGGACTATCGATCAATATTTCTGAGGATGACAATTCTCTCGATTTTGATCTCGCACTATCAGTAGCGGATTACTTTCGCCTTCAGCCGTCGAAAGCACGGGATATTATCACGCAAACTAAAAAAACGGTAGGCAAGTGGCCGGCATTAGCCGATAAATACCAGATCCCGCGACAGGAACAGGAGCAAATGTCGGCCGCATTCGAACTGGCAACCCTGTAATATCGCATTTACCCGCCCGGCCGCTACGGTAAAATTTAGTTGACTTCCGGGCTGCAGCGTTGCAGATTATAGTAAATTTGATAACAACGCTATTCCTAAGTCAAAACAATCCGCCATGTTAAAGAAATATTATCGCTTCTCTTTTTTATTTTTCAGCTTTGCGCTCCTTATAACCTCGTCTTGCCTTGCCCAAACGAAGATGTTGGCAAAAGGAGATGCCGCGCCCGTATTTAACGCTCAGGCCAGTCTGGCCGGCAGTGAATTCGATTTTTCATTAAAGAACGCCCTTGCTAAGGGGCCGGTCGTGGTCTATTTCTATCCTTCTGCCTATACCGGCGGCTGTGATCTGGAAGCACATACTTTCGCTGAGGAGAAGGATAAATTTACAGCGGCGGGAGCGACCATTATCGGTGTGTCCGCAGACGATATTCAACGGCTGAATTCATTCTCTTCCGACCCGAATTACTGTGCGGGCAAGTTCCCCGTAGCATCTGACCCCGGAGGCAAAATTGCAGAGACATACGGCCTGACATTTGCCCCTCCAAGAGCTGGGATCAAAGACGTACGCGGCGTGGACCTTACACACGGTTTTATCCCTCGAACCACCTTTGTCATCGATAAACAAGGTAAAATTGTAGCGGTCTTTTCATCATCCACCGATCATATCTCGCCCGCCGAGCACGTTGAAAAGTCACTGGAGATCGTAAAAGGGCTTTAATTCTTTGCTGTGAAACGAACCTGGACCCTCCTCCTCCTTTCCCTCGCCGCGGCGTGCGGTTCCCGGCCCAAATCCCTTCCCCGGATCGCTATCGCAGGTCTGGGGATCGAATCAAGCACCTTTTCGCCCGCGCTCACCGATGAGGCTGCATTCCATGCGCAGTACGATACCGCAGTATTCGGGATATATCCTTTTATGGCAAAGGATTCACCTTTGCGTGGACGGGCCGTCTGGATCCCTGCGATCGTCGGTCATTCCTTGCCGGGGGGCGCCGTTACACGCGCGGCCTATGAGTCGCTTCTGAACAAAATGCTCGATTCGCTCAATGCGCATCTTCCATATGACGGCCTTTTTTTCGATATTCATGGAGCCATGAGCGTCGTTGGGCTGGACGATCCGGAAGGAGATATGATCAAAAGGATTCGGAAGGTGGTCGGCCCTCATACGCTGATCTCTACTTCCATGGACCTGCATGGGAATGTTTCCGAAACGTTGGCCGAAAATACCGATCTGATCACGGATTACCGGCTCGCCCCACATGAGGACGCCATGGAGACGAAACAGCGGGCCGTTGAAGACCTGCTGGAAAGATTGGAAAGCGGGAAAGGCAAACCGCGATATAAGGCGTGGATACCAATCCCGGTTCTCCTGCCCGGGGAAAAGACCAGCACACGGATAGAGCCGGCCAAAAGCGTGTTCAAGGCCGTAAAACCTACACTGGCGCAGGAAGGGATTATCGACGGCGGCATCTG
>DASYSV010000201.1:0-6932 GCA_036010185.1 Puia sp. | reverse complement strand
CACCCGGCTCCTTGCATAGACATGCACATTGTAATTCATCTCGACGGTCATGCCATCGCTGTATTCCGTCACTTTGCAATGCAGGTTGAAATGTCCGGACCCGTTATCGGTATGATAGGGTTGGAAGCGCGGCATCCCGGCATCGGGATCCCCAATATAATTCAATAGAGCGGGGGCCATCACCTCGAGGGGAATATCCATGTCGTCCAGAATTTTCTCATGCGGATAGATGCAGTGGTCGGACGCTGCTTGTATAATGGCCGCTACCTCTTCCAGCATCCGGTCAAGATGCATGGATGGGTCGACAGGGATACAGACGATGATCTCGGACGTCAGCCAGCCGACGATATTTTCAAATTCTTCAAAAAGTCGGGTAGTATGCGGGACGCTGATCCTCGCAGTCCTGACTTTGGTCTCCCGGCTCAGCAGCAAGGCGAATGCGGTTAGCAACACACTAAAGAATGTCGCCCCCTTTTCGAGGGTCGTCCTCTTCAGGCGACCTATCACGTCGCCTTCTATATAGGTTTTGTAAAAGCCTCCTTTCTCTGGCAATAAGTTGACCACGGCGCCGAAGGCTTCGGGGAACCGGGCCGGACCAGTGGGTCCCTGTACCCTTATCAACTCTTCCCGTAAACGTTGTCTGTACCCGGAAGACCATTGCTGTACACCGCCTGCGACGGCGACCTCTTCAGCCAGACTCCTGCCGATGGTACCCTTGTAGAAAGTTTGCGCTTCCCTCCCATATCTGCCCTTCAGACAGCGGTTGGCCCAAAATGCATAGTCCTTATATTGAAACGTCAACGGGGGCAGCGGGTCGTCGTCGCCTTGCAGATAGGCCTGATACAGCAGTCCGATCTCCCGCTTGAGGATCGCGCTGGAAAAAGCATCGCAGATAGCATGGTGGGTGGTGAACAGCAAATAATAGGCATCGGGCAGATAACGAACGAGCTTTATATCGGACAAGAGTTCCTTTTCGAAGTCAAAACGCCTTCCGGCGGATTGTTCCAGCAGCCGATCGGCAAGCTCTTGTTTATTACCCTCGGCCGAAAGGTCCAGGTATTCTACGTTAAGGGTAACCGTGTCGATACCGTGGATCACCTGCCGGAGCTGGCCGTCCTTTCTCAAAAAAGTCGTGCGCAAACTTTCGTGCCGGAAGAATAATGTCCTGAGCGCCCGGTGCAATGTGGGGAGATCGGGATGGTCGGATGAAAGAATGAAGTTCGAATTGAAAGAATGGTCACCCAGGATCAGATACCGCAGGTATTCCTTTTTCTGCTGATGAAAAACTTCATAATGCTCCTTTTTCTCCACCAGGCGGGGAGCCGGCGTCCGAGAGAGAGGGTCCGGCTGCGATTTCCGAACATACAGGAGCAGAGCTTGTTTATGGTGCCGCACCTCGGACACCAAAGCCGATACATCTTTGCCTTCCGGAATATCCAGCTTGATCTGGTCGCCCACCACGGCAATGCCTATACCGGACATCTTCAGTCTATATACCAGCTCTTCCATCGAAAATTAATCAGCTATGCACCGGCATTAAATAATCAGAGGGCAGTATGGCCAATAGGTTACGTTGCAAAAGGTGGACACGCACAACGATCTTCTGGCTTCCTCTTACCTGTACTACCTCCCCGGACACTCCCGTAAGTGGTCCCTGGTGGATGGTCAGTTGCTGGCCCGGGGCTATATTTCCGGCCGAAACCTCGATCCCGGTCCCACTTTCTGTCAGCAAACGGATACTATCGACAATGGATTCATTCACTTTTGCAATATCCTTTCCCGTACGTACATAATACAACGCCCCTTCCGTATCCATACCATAATAATAGTGCTGCATATCCTTCAGATAAACGAATACATAAGACGGGAATAAAGGCTCATAGACGTATTTTTTGCGGTCGTGCCAGGATCGAAGCTTCCTGGTGATCGGAAGAAAGGAGCGGATGTCCAGCTGGGAAAGTCGCTCATGAACTTTCTTTTCATGGCGTGGTTTTGTGTAAATGAGGTACCAGCCCGATCGGAAATTATTCATATGTGTCGAAGATGAGGTTTCGAATAGGAAGGTTGCAGCTACCGCTACAGCGAGTAACACAGCTCGTTGCTAAACAAACAAGAACAATGATCAAGGGCAATTTACAGTCTTAGGGGAGGAGGTCTCTTAAGGATAGAGCATTTATTTTAGACGGAACAAATATAAATCAAAAATGAGGTGCATTCCTTTCGTAGTGTCCCCAATTCTCTTTTCGGTTATTACTAAAGCAAGCAGCACTGTTGCAGTATTCCATCATTTGATGAGGTCTGGTTTTTGCACGCTCGCGCCGATGATGCGTTTGTTGATGGCATACTTCAACAGACCTACCGTCGACTTTACGCCGACCTTTTCTTTAAGATCCTGTCGTATCTTTTCGACAGACCTCACGCCGAGAAAGAGCGCGTCGGCTATCTCTTTATTGCTTTTCTCCTCCCACATCAGTTGCAGGATCTTTTTCTCCCGTTCATTCAGGAGGACATGGTTTCTTTCCGCCACCGATTTGAACGTATTTTGTTTATTCCAGTAAAGCGCCTCTGTGAATAGCCGGTTGCGGAAGATCCTGTTCTCCGACACCGTCCGGATAGCCTGGAGCAGATCTTCCGGCTCATCCCCCTTTGAAATATAGCCATGGATCCCTTTTTCGAGCAGATCGCAGATCAGGTCCATGTCGGTGCACATCGACAACATCAGTATCTTGACATCGGGATATTGCAGGCGAATGTTCATCAATGCCTCATCCCCATTCATGCCTGGCAAAAAAATATCCATCAACAATACGTCGATCGGAGTGGTTTTTAATCTATTGAACAAAGTGAATACGTCCGGAACCTCCACGGCAACATGAATGTTCTGTTGTTCGCATAGAAAATTTTTGAGCGTCTTCCGGAATAGAGCGTGGTCGTCGACAATAGCAAGGCTGATGGGTCTAGATAGCATAAGGTTAAAGTTGTAAGTTCAAACATTACCAGCGATGTTCAAATTGATCTATGCTTACCGCACACACTGTGCCAAGCTATTTCTAAGCATGATCGCTCGTGGTTATCTTAACCTTAACCTTGCCTATCGGGCTACGGATGGTACGGGATCCTAAAGTCCTGACAAGGTACTACATCCCATGGGCATTTTCGCCCACAGCTATTGATTTTCTCTTGTTAAAAACTGCTTTTAATAAAACGGTTAGGCGCATACGCTTTCATGTATCCCCGGTCGCGGCAACCACGGCGACTTTTGTCTGAAAGCAGGTGGATTTTTTTTCGGAATGCGACTTGAAAATACTCTAGTTGACCGCGATCCTTTTGCAGTAAATCGTTTCTACGATCAAAAGATCTTGCCGATCGCTTTCCGGATCGGGCTCCTTCATTCCTTTGTGGGAGGAGATGCCGCGTTACTTCCACACCAGGACAGTCCCGCCTCCACATCGGAGTGGCTGGTATCGGTGATCGGCATTCCCCAAAAACCCTAAAAATATTCTTTTTGAAACCGGTACAATTCTTATCTTTGCACCCCCGTCAAAAGACAGATGTCTCTGTAGCTCAGTTGGTAGAGCAGCTGACTCTTAATCAGCGGGTCCACGGTTCGAGCCCGTGCGGGGACACTGAAAATCAAGCACCTGACGACATCGTCCGGTGCTTTTTCTATTTCATAAAAAGATTCTTATTATCCTCGCGCGACCTGCTCCCGTAATGCTTCAATGCGACCGTTTAACCCATTGGAAAGATCGATACCCCCGACCAGCGTCCCTTCTATCCATGCCATAAAATCCTCCGGATGCGCCTGCCGTTTTCCCGTACGGGGATCTATCCTTGTAAATTCCGTCCACATGATCGCCTTCAGCTGACCCGCGACACCCGTCATCAGCATTTCCACAAGCAGCGTCGTCTCGCCCCATCCGATCAGCGCCGACCGGATCACCACTTTGTCATTGTAATTCACCGGCCGCAAATACCGGATCTCATGCTGACTCACCACAAAGCCGATCCCCTGTTTCGCCCATTCCCGGAGATCGATGTCATAATGGTCCCTCAAATGATCCTCCCGGGCATTCAAAAAATAATCGATATACCGGGCATTATTCAAATGACCCATCGGATCGCAGTCGTTGAACCGGACCGTATACGAAGAGACAGGCATCTTTTCCATAAAATAGAATTGATTGAATTTGGTACCCAAAAGTAAAACTAAAATCTCAGGGTCCAAACCTATGGCGCCACCCTCGCCCGCTTCGCGGCGGGCATCGCGCAGGTCCCGCATCGCGGCTGGCACCGCGCCTATCCCGCATCCCGGCTTATCCGGCTGGTCTGCATGCCCTCGAGCATCTCCAGCACTCCCTCATTGCGGAGCAACAGCATACCCATCCTTTCATTACTAACCCCTTCGCGCAGCCGGTAGGAGTACCAGGGTACGCCGCCTTCCATCGTAGACTCGAAACAGGCAAAACGGATGTTAGGATTCCCCTGCAGGCCATCTGCGATCTCTCCGATAGAAGTGGAGACGAGGAACAGGCTATCCCCGATGCCCGCAAGAGCGTCCGCCACCTGCAGCAAGGCGCCGCCGGCATCTTTTGCAGGAGTCCCCCGGAACAGCTCATCGAAAATGACCAGGACCCTTCGCTTTTCCTTTATCTGGCGGAGGGTCTCTTTGATCCTGTTCACTTCGGCATAACACCGGCTATACCCCTGACCGATACTATCCCCCAGATCGACGGTCGTGATCAGCCCGTTGAAGATCGTCGTCCGGAAAGAATGGGCCGGCACCGGGAACCCGATATGCGCCAGGTAAACGGCCAATCCGAAGGATTTCAAAAATGTTGACTTTCCCGCCATCCCGGCTCCTGTGATAAAACACAGATTCGTATCTCCTCCCAGTTCGAGATCGTTGCAGACGCCGCCCGCCAGCAATGGAGAGAAAAGGCCCTGTACTTCGACGACCGGGTCCGGTGCGTCATTATATTGAGGAAAACAAAGATCATATTGTTGCACTACCATCGCCACGGCCTCGAACACATCCCAGTCGTACAGCATTTGCAGCAGCCGTCTCAGAAAAACCTTTCCGCTGCCCCGGAAATACCGGTCACAACAAGCCAGGTCCACCGGCGTCAGATGTCTGCTCTCGCCAAGTATTAATTCCCGGACCCTTCGATCGGTGATCGATTCGGGCAGTCCTTCCAGCTCGTCCATCAACATCGCGGGACAATCCCTGTCCAGCCAGCTCTCACGCAGCTGGAACAAATGACGCAGCAGACTGACGGTCGTTCGGATACCCTGGATGATCGCGAAATAAACAGGTTGCTTTTGCAGTTGGTTCCGGATGGAAAAGAGCAGGATCTTCGGCCGCGAATCGGGGAGACGGGGAAAGACCGACGAAAGATAGGATTCCACCTTCTTCAGCTGTTCCCTGCCGATAGGCAGATCGACACCCGCGTCGCAGAAGAACCGGATGATGTCCCGCCGCCCTTCCAGCAACGCCCGATGATTCGACGGGTTCTTCAACATCCGCTCCAGCGCCTCGGCTCCACCCGCGGTCTTTACCCGGCAAAAAAGAGTAAATGCGGGCCCTACCCCACCCTTGTCGAAAAGATCGATATCCTTCCAGGTCTGTGTGTCTACCTCGAAGGGAAGCCGGATCCGGTCCTTCTTAGCGGTGTGCATGACCATAGGACGTGCAAGGGTTCACCGATGTTGCATCTTCTTTGTTAAATAAATCGGAATTACCGTGGCAGGAGATTTGAATACTTGCATTGGATCGATCACCTAAATGGATTACAATGCGTAACTTATTAGTTTTTTTACTGATCTCGGGGTTAATGGCAGGGGCTTGCACGAGCAGGAACCGGGTCGGGCCGGAACACAGCGACGGAAATGGGGGCGTTCTGGCACCGGACAGCACCACCCGTTACGATACCAGCCATCCGAGGGAGCACTCCGATACCAGCGGCCAGCTGCATGATACGATCGCCACTCCCGATACGGAGCGGGCAAGTAATCCACATCGACACCCGTAGCATTCACTCGCAGGGCATCGCGGGGCCGGCCGGCATTCACTCGCAGGGCATCGACAGGACTGACCGGCATTCACTCGCTACGCAAGGCATCCACCGGGCTGACCGCGGCAGCCCGCAACGTTTGCAGACCGACCGTGATCATCGCGATCCCGACGACCGCCGCGCCGGCCAGCGGGAAGATCCACCAGGCGATAGAGGTCTTATACAGGAAATTGTCCAGCCAGCGATGCAGGAAATACCAGGAAATGGGCACGGCGATCAGGAATGCCACCCCCACGAGACCGAGGAATTCTTTCGACAACATCCCCGCTACCGACGGCATGGAAGCCCCCAACACCTTCCGGATGCCGATCTCTTTACGCCGTTGTTCCATGATCAACGCAACGATTGCGAACAACCCCAGACAGGATAACAGGATGGCGATGACGGCCGCCGAAAAAAAGATATCCGCCAGCCGCTGTTCCTTCTCATACCATCGCTGGACGTTCTCGGTGAGGAAGGACCCGTTGACGGGGTTGTCCGGCTCCAGTTTACGAAAGGCGGTCTGGACGAAACGCATGGCTGTGGAAGGGTTGTCGGTGCGAACTTTCACCAGGATATAATTCAGCGGTCTCCCCGGCCTGACCATCGAGATGGTCATCGGTCCCGCCGATTCATACAGCGAATAAAGATGGAAGTCCGGGACGATGCCGATGACATTCCACTTCGGTTCGGCGCTATCCGGAAAAAAGGACAGACCGGTTGCATTCCTTATCCCCAGCTGACTGGCCATGCTTTGATTGATGACGACATTTTCCACATCCGTAGCGGTATCCGAGGGATAAGCGGTGCTGAAGTCCCGGCCCGACACGGGTGTTATGCCCATCACTTTCAGAAAATCATAAGCCACCGTCAGCCGCG
>DASYSV010000199.1:0-4273 GCA_036010185.1 Puia sp. | reverse complement strand
GACCCGGCTCGACAGTCACGACGAATCCCGGCTCGAGGGCGCGCGCCAGCCGTAGCGATTTCCACCCGAATTCCTTACTCTTCTTCAGCGTTTCCGTGTAACCGACATATTCCTCGCCAAGGTCCTCCATGTCATGCACGTCCAACCCCATCATATGCCCCAGTCCGCATTGGAAGACCATCGTATGAACCCCCGCCGCGACGGCTTCGGCCGGATCGCCTTTCATCACTCCCGCGTCTTTCAGGCCTTCCACCAATACCCTTGCCGCCAGCGCATGTACATCCCGGAAAAGAACTCCGGGACGAAGCGCCTGCGCCGCGCTCTCCTGCGCCTTCAACACTATATCATACATCTCGCGCTGCCGCGGGGTAAACTTCTTCCCGACCGGGAAGGTCCTCGTCATATCCCCCGCATAATGCATCGCATTCTCGGCGCCGGCGTCGCAAATGGCAAGACGGCCTTCGCGCATCACGGTAGGGCCATAGTGATTATGCAATACCTGCCCGTTGACCGTCAGGATGGTCGGAAAAGCCAGGTTTCCCCCCGCGCTGATCGCGATCGCCTGCAATCTGCCGGCCAGCTGCGCTTCGGTCATCCCGTCCCGGCAGCCTTCGATGGCAGCCAGATGCATCTCGGCCGTCGTATCGACAGCCTGGTCTATCTGCTCGATCTCCTCCGGGGTCTTGACCGATCGCTGACCGATCACCACTTTGATCAACGGCACCGACGCATGCGACGCGACACCGCCGCCGGGAATGCCCAGCCAACCGCTCAATTTCGAAATATTCTCGGGACGGTAAGGCGGCAGAAAATGGATCGTACGCCCCGCGCCCCGTGCGCTGGCGATGTCCGAAGACAACGTGGTCACCGCCCGCGTCTCACCGATACCCGCCGCTTCCGCCTGCTCAGCCAGCGTAGGCTGCGGACCCGTCCAGACGATCTCATCCATCGTCAGTTCCCTGCCGTAAATGAACTCCCGGTCATTGTCGATATCGATCAGTCCCGTCAAACCCGGTTTGTCCAACCCGAAATAATACAGGAAGCTGCTATCCTGGCGAAAAGGATAAAGATTATCCCTGTAGTTCATGCTGCTCTCTTCATTTCCCAACAGCAGGATCATACCCTTGCCCACCGTCGCTTTCAGTACTGCCCTCCGGGCCCTGTAAACAGTCTTATCGAACATAGCTTTATTCATAGATCACTTTTTTGAGGTAAAAGACACGGGGATCCACCAGCGGCAGGCTCTGGCTGTTGATGACGACGCCCTTTTTATCGACCATCACCCGCTGGCTCCCCTTATCCGTCACGATCTCCAACGGCAGCGGCATGTCGATATTTTGCAAACGCACTAGATACCGCGTCTCGCCGGTCTGCCGCACATCTATTTCCAGCTTGTCCGTGGTGTACAGAAAGAGATGGAACAACGGCCCAAGATCGATCCCCGATGCGCCGCTGAACAGCCGCTCGACATCCGCGGTGCTGGTGGTATGCGTATAGGTCGTATTGCTGTCGGTAGCCAGGTGCTTCAGCGTTGAAAAGAAAATGCTGTCGCCGATGACATACCTTATCGTATGCATAAAGAATGCTCCCTTCGGATAGATATCGGGATGATAGGCTTCATCCTCGGGAATATCCTTACCCAGTACGACAGGCTTGTCGTTGCGGATGCGTGGCGCGATACGCTGGAAATATTTCTCATACGCGGCCTCACCTTCCATATCCCTCGTATAAAGCGCGTCGCCAAAGGTGCCGATCCCTTCATGGATCCAGTAATCGGCCCAGTCGCCCGCGGTTACTTTGTTGCCCCACCATTCATGTCCGAATTCATGATTCATCAGGCCGTCAAAATCCTGTCCGCCCACAACCGTATACCGGAATTTATTGCCATAGGCATTCATCGTCTGATGTTCCATACCCAGATGCGGCGTTTCGACGATCCCTATTTTTTCCTTCACCCAGGGATATTCGCCGAAATATTTTTCTTTGACGCGGGCGAAATGCTCCAATAATTCCAACTGATGCGGCGCCTTGTCCGCATGCTCCTTCAACACATAGAACTGCATCGGAACCTTATGTCCATCGATGGTCGTATACTCACGGCTCACGACGACATAGTCGCCTACGTTGAATACGATGCTGTAGTTGTTTATCGGATAATTCGTCTTCCAATGAAAGCTGCTTTGATTCCCCCGGTTCTTTACGCCCTGGAGCAGACCCGGACCGGCGACGACCAATCCCTTAGGGACCGTGATCGTCATATCCACGCCCTCATCGGGTTCATCGGAAGGATGGTCCTTGGCAGGAAAATAGATCTTACCTCCCGTGCCTTCCGCCGTGACGGCAACCCACGGATGACCCGTAGAGTCCGTTGTAAAAGTAAAACCGTCGTCCCACGGCGGCCGTTTGGCGATCATCGGATGTCCTGCATATTCGACCCTGACAGTGACGGGCCCCGCCGGCCAGGGTTTGTCCGATGTGATATGTAGCTCATGCGCCGAATGATCGAAAGTAGCGGTCTTGCCGTTGACCAGCACTTTGCTGACCCGGAAAGAATCCATCAGATCTAAAAGCAGTCCGGTGGCCGGCTGCTTCAGATCGGCCCGGACGATCGCATATCCGGCGACGCTGTGGTTCGGTATGTCCAACGCCAGGTCGATGGTGTAATGCTTAACGTCCATATTGGCCTGTTCAGGCTTCAGCTTGCCGCCATACGTCGGCCGCTGCCCGAATGCCACACACGCGAAAAAGAGGGAAAAACAGCAGAAAAAGGTTCTTGGCATAGCGTAGAGTTGATAGAAGCCACAATCTACGGATACGGACGCAGGTCGCCTAGCCGTTAATTAACCTTTTGCAACCACGCGCCGCCTTACGCGGTCCTCCTCACCGGGGCATAACCGCCGCCAGAGCCCGTTGCACACCCCTCAGCTCCGCCAACCCCCTCAGCCGCCCGATAGCACTATACCCCGGGTAGGTCGTCTTATGCAGATCGTCCAGCATCTGATGCCCATGATCGGGACGCATCGGGATCGCGATCCCACGCTGGCGCTGCACCTCCAGCAACTCCCGGATGACTCCCACCATATCTACATCGCCATCGAGATGGTCGGCTTCGAAAAAATTGCCTTCCGCATCCCGTAGCGTGCTTCGCAAATGAATGAAATGGATATGATCCCCAAGCCTGCGCACCATCCCGGCCAGATCATTGTCCGCCCGGACACCAAAGCTGCCCGTACAAAAACAAAGACCGTTCGCGGGAGACGGGGCGCAATCCAACAACTCGCGCGCATCCTGTTCGGTACTGACGATACGCGGCAATCCCAAAATAGGGAACGGCGGGTCGTCAGGATGGATCGCCATCTTCAACCCAACCTCCTCCGCAACAGGCACCACCTGCTGCAAAAAATGGAACAAATGCTGCTTCAGCCGGGACGCATCGATGTCTTTATAAGTTTTCAGCGCGGCGAGGATCTGCTCTTCGGTAAACCGCTCTTCACTGCCAGGCAGACCCAACAGCGTATTGCGGTATAACGTCTCCTTCTCGGCCACGCTCATCGTGCCGAGTCGCCGCTCAGCCTTTGCGATCTCCTCCGGCGTATAGTCTTTCTCCGCCCCCGGTCGCCTCAATAAGAACAGATCAAAAGCTATGAACGCCGATTTTTCAAAACGCAGGGCCCTGCTCCTGTCCGGCATCTCATAGGCGATATCGGTCCGCATCCAATCCAATATCGGCATGAAATTATACGTCACGACCTCCAGACCGCATTTTGCCACATTCCGCAGACTCTCCTGATAGTTCGCGATCCACTGTTTATAACCGGCGGTCTGCTTCTTGATCTCTTCATGCACCGGCAGGCTTTCGATCACCGTCCAGCGCATGCCTGCCGCTTCGACCTCCGCTTTCCGCTTCCCGATCTCCTCCATCGTCCACACTTCACCCACCGGTATATGATGCAGGGCCGTTACGACACCGGTACAACCGGACTGCCGGATATCCCATAGGCTTACCGGATCCTTAGGGCCATACCACCGCATAGTCTCTTCCATCAAATATGTTCTTCTCATAAATTTTTTATTTCCCCGCCACCTCTACCTCCGTCTGCACCGCCTTCGCCGCGCCAAGCTGCTCGCTCCTGGCACCCGGCAACGATCCCGCTACGCTGATCTTTATTTTTCCTGCAGGCACAGACGACAACCCCTTTTCATCCACCACCGACAGCTGCTGCGACGTCAGCGTAAAATGCAACCTCACCGAACCACCGGGGGCCAAAGATAC